>CAZMWN010000021.1:5868-21648 GCA_964569935.1 uncultured Pirellulales bacterium | reverse complement strand
AAGCTTCTAAAACAACTAATGGAGTGGTTAAATCTGTTCCTAAGGCAACTGAATCGACTCTTGAAGCTGATGAACCGAACTCTAAGGTAGAGGAAGCTTCTCCCGAAACTACCGACGTGGTTAATGAGGTCACCAAACCGGTCTCACAAACTAAGATACGGCAATCTAAATCAAAGTCGAAAAAATCGCAAGCTCATATCCCACAGACAGAAACCGACAATGACAAAAATGAAAAATTATTAGTTGATATTTTAAGACAACTCAAAAACATGCAGCGAGCGGAAATGTTCAGTGAGTTTTCCATAATGAGACTCCTGGCCGGAATTGTGCAAATTATCGTTCTTTTCTGCCTGCTGATAACGATATGGTACCTAATGAGCCCGGAAAGTCAGATTAGTTCAGTCTATATTGCACTTGGTTATGCAATGGTATTTCAACTCATGGCGTTGACCCTCTATATAATGCATAGCCGAAAATAAAAATGTTAGATGCGTATCTCATAAAGCCGGAAGCGAGATACGAGATGTGAAATGCAAGATACAAACGTTTTAGTCTGGCTCCCTTCTCCGATGGGAGATGCTATTCTTTGCACACCGGCTTTAAGGGCCATCCGAGAGCGTTTCAAATCCGGTAAAATAACATTCTTTGCAAATTCCATGGCTCGCCAGGTCTTGTCCCCATGTAGTTTTAACGACATTTGGCTGGAGCAAAAAGGCAACAATCCATTTACCATCGCAAAAGAACTCAAAGAACATAAATTCTCCTATGCAATTCTTTTCAAGAATTCCTTTGCTTCGGCACTGGCCGTCTATTTAGCCGGGATACCAGCGCGTATCGGCTATGTTCGTGAAAAACGTGGCTTCATGCTCACCGAGAAACTTTATCCGGAGAAACTTCATAACGGCAAATTCAAGCCCGTTTCAATGGTCGATTACTATCTTGCTATCGCCTCCAGGATCGATGCCGATATAAGCAACAGGAATCTTGAATTATCCATAGAACCACGAGCAAAAGAGGCCCTGAAGTCAGAGTTGCCGAAATTATTTAAGACCGATGGACCGATTATTATTCTTGTCCCCGGCGGAGCGTTTGGCCCGAGCAAGTGCTGGCCCAGCGTCAGGTTCGCACAAACAGCAGACCAACTGATTAGCGACTATAATGCTACGGTCGTCATATCAGTAGCTTCCAACCCTGCAGAGCAACAGATCGCAGAAGAAATATGTAGCTCAAGTAAATACTTTCTGCAGGCACAACAAAACAATTCCAAAAGCAAAATCATCAATCTGACAGAAAAACCCCTAAGTCTCGGCAAATTAAAAGCACTATTTTCCATGGCAGATTTGGTGATAACCAACGATACAGGCCCGAGACATATCGCCGTGGCAATGGGGCGTAAAGTTATCAGTCTCTTCGGGCCGAACAATCCAACCTGGACAGATACAGGTTATGAGAATGAAATTCAAATAATCGGGAACGTCTATTGCGCACCCTGCCACAACCCAACATGTACAAAAAACGAACATCTCTGCATGCAGGCAATAACTGTTAATACGGTTTATGACGCGGCACAACAATTACTCGAAAATAATCGCAAACAAACTAAAATCCACACTCAACAGGAATTTACAGAAACTTCAGAATCTTTTTTCGTCGATCCTGATTATAAATCCGCTCTTGAGACTCTGGGCCTGAACTCGATAGACGGTGTATTTTCTTTTAAGTCAGCTAAGAATTTAACAAAGAAAAATCTCGCAAGCTTCCGGTCCCGCCTGCAATTAGAACTTAACTCACCGGACTCCTCAAAACCTGTTACACTATTTCTCAAACGTTACGACAGGCCCCCGATTTGGGTCCAATTGAAAAACTGGCTTACGACACATAGCCGTAAGAGTTGTAGTTTCCATGAGTTTGAAACAGCAGAAACATTGGCACTGGCGGGTGTAAATACCCCAAAAACCGTTGCGTATGGCCAGCAGTGGGGAACTATCTTTGAGAAAAGAAGCTTCATTTTTACTGAGAAAATTCCGGATGCCGAAGCTCTTGAGCGAAAACTACCGGATTATTTTCAAGGCCGAGCTACTATTGAAAATTTGAAGCTGCGAAGAAATTTCATTGCTCGATTAGCAAGCTTCATAAAGAAATTTCACGAAACAAATTATCGTCATCGTGATCTCTATCTTTCGCACATATTTTATAGTGAAAACGGAAATTTTTACCTGATAGATTTAGCCCGTGTTTTTCTGCCGATTATCCTGTCCCAGCGATACTGGATAAAAGATATCGCACAGATTTACTATTCGGCACCCGGCAAGCATTTTTCAAGAACCGATCGCGTGCGTTTTTTTCTGAACTACACCAGGCAGAGTAAGCTCACAAGTGCAGACAAGATTTTTATCCGGAAAGTAATAAATAAAGCAAAGCGAATGGCACAGCACGACAATAAACACGGCAGGCAAGCTCCTTTTGCAAGTTAAAAAATTGAGGTTGATATTCAGCGATGAACAGGAAAGTCGCAATCATTATTGAACGGGCGGATATAACACTCGGGGGAGCGGAACGCTCTGTTTTTGAGCTGCGGGCTGCGCTATCTGTGCTTGGTAATACAGCCAACATACTTGCAGCAAAAGGCCGGACAAACGCTAAAAATATATATATTCTTTGCAAGGACACAATCGGCAAACGTGTAAATCACTTTGTATTCGAAAAGAAAATAAGACAACATTTATATCAAAATAAATATGACATAATTCACAGCGTTTTACCTTTTAACTTCGCCGATGTTTATCAGCCTCGCGGCGGGACATACGCCGAGACTATTATCCGTAACGCCGTCAGTTATCAAAATAAGTTCCTCGAATATTACAAGAGACTCACAGCCGTAACTAATTCCCGCCGAACTACACTACTGCGGGCCGAGCGCAAGCTCTCACAGGCACCGGATGGGCCGGTAATCGCTGCGCTCTCGGAGTATGTTGCCGAACAATTTAAACAGCACTACAACACCGACACCCGACGAATAGTAGTTATACCTAACGGAGTGAAAACAGACAAACGCATTGAAGCAACTCAGACCGACAAACTTCGTTCACAAATCCTGGCAAAGCTCAAACTCAAAGAAGCTGATAATCCGGTCCTTTTTTTGTTTGTGGCAAATAATTTCCGGTTGAAAGGTTTGGCACCTCTTATTCAAGCGATGCAAATAGCCGCACGCAAAAATACTGAACGGCGGGCATATCTAATTGTCACCGGTCAAGATAAAACGAAAAAGTATAATCGACTTATGCGTACCTCAGCAGAAAAGAATGTGGTTTTCTTAGGCCCTTTAAACTACATTCAAAACGCTCTTTCAATCGTTGATATTGCTATCCTGCCAACTTTTTATGACCCTTCGAGTAGGTTCATTCTCGAAGCCCTGGCAGCCCACAAACCAGTGATTACCACGAAGTTTAACGGGGCTATCGATATGTTTGTTAATAACCGCCACGGCAAAGTCATCGACTCACCCGATGATATAAATGCTCTGGCAGAAGCAATTGTTTATTTCACGGATACAAACAATATCCAAAAAGCATCACAGGCAATAATTGAAGATAACCTCAAGGAAGAAATCTCCATCAGCCGAGTTGCCACACAACTGCAAAATGTATATGATTCCATTATGCAAAGGAAAAGCCTGGAATAATGTATCTGATTTTTATGCCAGCCATCATTGTAGCATATTTACTTGGCTCGATACCATTTGGGCTGCTTATAGCTAAGGTACACGGCAAGGATTTACGCTCGATAGGCTCAGGTAATATCGGCGCAACTAATGTCGCCCGAGCACTTGGCAGAAAATGGGCCTATGTTTGCTTTGCTCTCGATGTCCTCAAGGGCCTGGTTCCAATGCTTGCCTTACTGCCTTTTATTACGTCATTATCAACTCAGTTACAAACCGAAAAAACTATTTTGCTTTTTTTGTGGCTTGCAGTGGGTTGTGCTGCAATTCTTGGCCATATTTTCCCGGTATATTTGAAATTCAAAGGAGGCAAAGGCGTTGCAACCAGTTTCGGAGTGGCTCTCGGTCTTTGGCCTTACTATACAATTTGCGCCCTGATTGCTATAGCAGTATGGGCGATCGTTGTTTCAATATGGCGGTATGTCTCTTTAGCATCAGTTACTGCTTCTGTAACTTTTTTCCTTGTTCTGATTTTGTCGATAGCCATAAGACCTGGCTGGGAATTTGCTCACCTTTGGCCATTGGTTATTGCTGCCATGGCAATACCACTGATGGTAATCATCCGACATAAAGAAAATATTAAAAGACTTTTGGCAGGCACAGAAAACAAAATCGGAAATGTAAAAAACCGCTAAAAATAATCCTATACCCCCGAAGCGGGAATGAGGCATAACAATCTCAAGAGCGAATTGCCGGTGTTCTTGAACCGGTGTTCCTTTCCACCGGGCACAAATATCACATGTTCGGGACCGAATTTGTGCTCCCTTCCCTCAAAGACAAGAGTTCCATTTCCCTCAACTATAAAGACTTCGTGCTCGTGTGGGTGAGTGTGTAAAGGTGTATGGCCGCCGGGTTGGAGTTCGAACATCCGCATCGCAAAATTCTCAGCCCCATCCTCTTTGGAAATAAGCCACCGAATTTCCACATCTTTTGCCCCCTCGTGCATGACAGGAGATTTTTTAATATTGCTGCTTTTTTCTATTTTCATGTGATAGCTCCGCGTATATGTCCTGATATCTCATCCGAGTTTCTTCGTGAGGATTTCTGCAACCACTTTCGGATTTGCCTGCCCTTTGGTTTTCTGCATGACCTGCCCCAATAAAAATCCCCTAGCCTTTTTTTCTTTTTTCCCACCACTTGTAACATCATCAACAGCCTGGGCATTTTCCACCAGCACCTGGTCAACGATTTTTCCCAACTCATCTGCATCGCTTTTTTGAATCAGGTTAAGTTCCTGAGCTAAAATTCCCGGCTCTCTACCCGTCTGAGCCATTGCCTCGAATATTGTTGCAGCAGAACCGGCACTGATTGTATTCGCTTCGACCATTGCCGCTAAATCTGCGATGCCCTGCGGTGTTACAGGTAAATCATTTATGCTACAATTCTTTTCCTTTGTAATTTTCAAGCCGGTCTGCGTCAACAAGTTACAAACCCGCTTAGGCTCACCGCCGGCTTTGACCGCCTCATCAAAGAAATCCGCAGTCGAACGCTCGGCCGTTAGAACTCCGGCGTCATAATCGCTCAGATTATATTCCTGAACATATCGCATTTGTTTTTTTAGCGGCAATTCGCACAACCGCGATTTAATATCTTCCAGCCACTGCTGCGTTAATTCCACAGGAACAAGGTCAGGTTCGGGAAAATACCTGTAATCATGGGCTTCTTCTTTTTCTCTCTGCAGGACGGTGACTTCCTTTTCATCGTCCCAGCCCCGCGTTGTTTTATTGCCCATCTCAATCACTTTCCCGCTCTCAAGGAATTCATCAAGTTGTCTGGCCACTTCATAGTTGACACTTCTTTCAAGTGCTCGGAAGCTGTTCAGATTTTTTACTTCGACTATCGGCGTTCTATACTCGGTACCGTCTTTTGTGATAATTAAATTGATGTTCGGTTCAAAACGCATGTGCCCTTTCTGCATATCAGCTTCGGAGACATTTAAAAATCTGACCATTCGCTGCAATTCCACAGCCAGCTCGCGAACTTCGGCACCGCTGTTCATATCCGGCTCGGTGACAATCTCCAGTAACGGCGTGCCTGTCCTGTTCAAATCCACCTGGGAGAAATTACCGGCTGTATGCAGATTCTTACCGGCATCTTCTTCGAGGTGCGCCCTGATTATTCCTATCCGTTTTGTCTGACCCGATTCAAGCGGAATCTCAATGTAGCCGTTCTTACTGAGCGGCAAATCATACTGGCTTATCTGATAATTCTTCGGTAAATCAGGATAGTAATAGCTCTTCCTGTCCCACTTCGTAAACATGGGTATCTCGCAGTTCAAAGCCAGCCCGACCATAACAGCATATTCGTATGCCTGCTTATTCATTACCGGCAGAACACCAGGCATACCAAGGCACACTGGACATACCCTGCTGTTAGGCTCGGCACCGAATTCAACCGCACAACCGCAAAACATCTTGCTCTTCGTGCACAATTGGACGTGAATTTCCAGTCCGACCAATACTTTGTATTTTAAATCAGCCATCGTTCTATTGATTTATCATTGGCGGCTTTTTCTTATGCCAATCCGTTTGAGCTTCGTACATTCTTGCCGCTCGCAGCAATTGTTCCTCCGCGAACGCCGGAGCCATAATTTGCAAACCGATTGGCAGGCCCTTATCGTCAAAACCGCAAGGGATACTGATTCCCGGGATGCCGGCTAAGTTGGCGGCTATCGTATAAATATCCGACAGATACATTTGCAGCGGATCGTTTATCTTTTCGCCAATTTTGAAAGCAGTCGTCGGGGCAACCGGCATCATAATGCAATCACATTTCTCAAAAGCGGCTGTAAAATCACCGCGTATCAAGTTCCTGACCTTTAGCGCCTTGAGGTAATACGCATCATAATAACCGCTCGAAAGCGCATAGGTCCCGAGCATGATACGCCGTTTGACCTCCTTGCCGAACGCTTCGGCACGTGATTTTGAATAAACCTCGACATAGTCCTGGGGATTTTCTGTACGGTGACCATAATGTACACCGTCATATCGAGCCAGGTTACTCGATGCCTCGGCCGTAGCAATGACATAATAAGCGGCAATCGCATAATCCAGATGAGGCATATCTATTTCGAGGATTTGCGCCCCGAGGTTCTTATATACTTTTAGCGCCTCGGCCAAAGCTTTTTGTACCTGCTCATCGGCACCGGCATTAAACTGCGGCACGATTGCGATTTTGAGTTTGTCTATCGGTTCTTCGAGCTTCTCAAGATAATCGCATACAGGGGCCATTGTCTCAACGACACTGGTGCTATCGGCTGGGTCGTGACCTGCTATTACATTCATCACCAACGCCGAATCGGCAACTGTCTTTGTAAGTGTTCCAATCTGGTCGAGACTCGAACCGTATGCAACAAGTCCGTATCGTGAAACTCTTCCGTAAGTCGGTTTTAAGCCCACTACCCCACAAAAACCGGCGGGCTGACGGATAGAGCCGCCCGTGTCGGAACCGAGGGCGGCAAAACAAAGTTGCCCTGCAACAACCGCCGCCGAGCCGCCGCTACTTCCGCCCGGTACTCGAGTTGTATCCCAGGGATTGACCGTTCGCTTCAGACCTGAGTTCTCCGTGCTCGAACCCATCGCAAACTCATCCATATTTGTTTTACCTACAACAACAGCATCTGCGGCTAAAAGTTTTTCTACCACGGTAGCATTATAGGGAGCATGGAAATTTTCCAATATTTTCGAGGCGCACGTAGTAGCCCCGAAAGCTGTACACATAACGTCTTTTATCGCAACCGGTACACCGGCTAATTGCCCTATCGTTTCTCCCTTAGCTACACGCCTGTCAACATCAGCAGCTCTCTCTAGTGCCATGTCCTGGAAGGTGCTGATATAGGCACCAATAATCGGTTCGAATTTCCGAATCCGCTCGAAAACAGCCTTGGTTGCTTCAACGCTGCTTACTTGACCGGCAGCAATTCGATCACGTAATTCTTTGGCGGTCAGTTCTTCCATACTTGCTTTGAGCGGCTTTTATGCGCCCGAATTATCATCGAGTATCTTAGGCACTTTGAAAAACGCCTCATCCCGCTGCGGTGCGTTGGCTAAAGCTTTTTCGGTTCCAAGCGATTCTTTCACACTATCCTGTCGAAAAACGTTACTAATCGGCAGACAGTGCGATAGAGGCTCTACATTTTCCGTATCCAGCTCGTTCATTTTCTCGACGTATTCAAGAATCGCCCCCAATTGGCCGGTAAATTCCTGCACTTCCTGGTCGGTCAATTCCAGGCGAGAGAGCTTTGCAACCTTGCGAACCTGCATCTGGTCTATTTTTTGCGACACTTCGTTTATTCCTGATTAAATAAAAAAAGCGAGGCAGAACCCGCCCCGCTGTAATTAATATCTTTTCCGGGAAATTGTTTTATCAACCTGTTGCCTTCTCAGCGGGCTTGTAATCTCGCTTTTGCGGCTTCTGAATCAGCCCCATACGAATAGCTTTAGCCGATACCCTGATTCTGCAGATTTTGCCATCGATAACGGCACGGACTTTTTGTATGTTCGGCTTGAACTTTCTTTTAGTAACACCTGTCACTTTTCTGCCGACCCCGCCCAGATGCTTGGCCTTACCACGCCGTGATATACTTCTGCCGGATACCGTTCGCTTTCCGGTAAAATAACACTCTCTTGACATCGATTATACCCTTTTATTGCTCGGTTAGCATTTATCATTCAATTTCATAAATCTGCAAAAGCAGAAGCACGAATATATGATTTTGTCGAGAAAATGCAAGAGTAAAACCAATTTTTCTTTCGAAAACTGTTTATTATCTCAACAAATCCCTTCCTGAGATAATTTTATTTATATTCTGTCTTATTTTTGCAGACTGCCGAAAGAGAAAATCGAGGAGCGGCAACCAGAGAAAGTATCACACATTATGCAATACCATTCGGGAGCCAAGCATTTACAGTAACATAACAGATTTCAACACTGATGGGATGACTAATCTGCAAGATTTCGCATTTGTTGCCGATAAATGGCTCTGGCAGAATAACTGGTTTTGAATATCAGGTATTTATGATACATACCTAATATGGAAATACCGTTAATGAGGTGGTTAAATCTTCACACAAAAGAATATAGTTTTTTATCCTCTATAACATATTTCTCCGACGAAAATTCGAGATAAGGATGTTTCTTTGCACATCAACTAATTTAGTTTATAATTAAGTTTTGGCTCCAGTTCCTAATTGGGCTGCAATGATATGGGGCAATACTAAAGGCAATGATAATATGAATATTTTAGGAATATCAGCTTTCTATCACGACAGCGCAGCGGCACTTGTTCGGGATGGCGAAATTGTAACCGCCGCCCAGGAAGAGCGATTCACACGGAAAAAGCACGATAGCCGGTTTCCTGCGAACGCTGTTGACTATTGTTTGGAAGCTGGTGGTATAACAGTCGAGGAACTCGACTTTGTAGTATTCTACGAGAAACCGCTTATCAAATTCGAAAGACTACTTGAAACTTATATCGCCTATGCCCCGCGCGGTTTTAAACAATTCTTGATGGGTATTCCTTTGTGGCTACGCCAAAAGCTTCACTTGCCCCGCGAAATGGACAAGGCACTGCATAAAAGATATAAAGGTCGTTACATTTTCACCGAACATCATGAATCCCACGCTGCCAGCGCATTTTTCCCCTGTCCATTTGATGAAGCCGCCATTCTAACTATGGATGGTGTTGGTGAATGGGCCACGGCAAGTTTCGGGACAGGACGCGGTAATAAAATCGAAGTAACTCATGTGCTGCACTTTCCCCACTCGCTTGGGCTGTTATATTCGGCTTTTACATATTTTACCGGCTTTCGGGTCAACTCCGGAGAGTATAAACTTATGGGCCTGGCTCCCTATGGTGAACCGAAATATTATGACCTAATTATGCAAGAATTAATAGACCTTAAAGAAGACGGCTCGTTTCGCTTGAACATGTCATATTTTCCATACTGCCATAAGACTGTAATGACTGATTTAAAATTTGAAAAGTTGTTTGGCGGCCCTCCACGCAGAGCTGAATCACCACTGACCCAGCGTGAAATGGATATGGCGGCATCGATCCAGGCCGTAACCGAGGAGATTATGCTCCGGGCAGCAAAACACGTACATCAACAAACAGGGATGCAAAACCTCGTGTTGGCAGGCGGCGTAGCTTTAAATTGTGTTGGTAACGGCCGAATTCTCCGGGAAGGGCCTTTTAAAAATATCTGGATCCAGCCGGCAGCCGGAGATGCGGGCGGTGCCCTGGGAGCAGCGTTGTTTGTCTGGTACCAACTGCTGGATAACGAACGCAAGGCCGAAAGCTGCGACAGACAACAAGCTTCGTTACTGGGACCGGCTTATAGTAACAAAAAGATTCAGGAGTTCCTCGACTCAATCGCAGCTAAATATCATGTTTATCCCGACCAAGAGCAATTGGTTAGCAAGGTGGCAGATTTGATAAATGAGGAAAAAGTAATCGGCTGGTTCCAGGGACGAATGGAATTTGGTCCCCGGGCGTTAGGCAACCGCAGCATTATTGGTGACGCCCGCAGCGAAAAAATGCAATCGATAATGAACCGGAAGATAAAATTTCGCGAATCTTTCCGGCCATTTGCACCCTGTGTGCTGAGAGAAGATGCAAATAATTATTTCGATATGCCCGATGGTCAGGACAGCCCTTATATGCTGCTGGTCGCTTCCCTTAACAACGATAAACGCTTACCTTTCAACACTCCGGAGAAAACACTTAAAGGATTGGATAAATTAAAAGTAAAACGAAGTTCAATACCGGCGATTACCCATGTTGACTACTCAGCACGTATACAGACTGTCGACGCAGAACGTCATCCCAGACTGCACCGTTTGATGAGCCAGTTCAAGAAAAAGACCGGCTGTTCGGTAATAATCAATACAAGTTTTAATATCCGTGGTGAACCAATTGTATGTTCTCCAGAACATGCATATCGATGTTTTATGGCCACAAATATGGATGTTTTAGTCATGGAAAACCAGTTGCTTTATAAAGAAGAACAACCACAAGCAATCCAACACGAGGTGGACGAATATAAAGCTCAATTCGAGCTGGATTAAATTAATTCTGGAAAGGCCAAAGACTTATAATGTCAATGATTGAAATAAACTGGCACCCTAAGCCTAAAGAACTTCGCAATTTCGGGATAATTGCCCTGATTGCAACAGCGGTAATATCTTTAGTTTTTTATCTACTCAAGGATCTTGGGATCCAGTGGATTTTAATTATCACAGGTACCGGTTTTGCCATCTTTTTGTGTAGTTTAATATCAGATAAACTAACCAGGATGATTTACATTAGTTTAATTCTGGCGACACTGCCGATTGGCTGGATGGTGAGCTTTCTATTGCTGGCAACCTTTTACTTTTTGATACTGACACCGCTCGGACTTGTCTTTCGTCTGATGGGACGGGACTCACTACACCGAAAGTTCAACTCAATGGCAGAAAGTTACTGGCTGAGGCGAAGCCCACCGAATACAATTGATCGATATTTCCATCAATTCTAATCAAACTGGAGACTATATATGGTTAAAAAGTCCCGAGATAAAAAAACCAGTGAATTCAACAAGATTGCACAGGAAAAACGCCCCTCTCTGCTTTCTGAGTTCTGGTTTTTTCTTAAACATAACAAAAAGTGGTGGCTGCTACCCATTTTAATTATTCTTCTGCTATTGAGTCTCCTTATCTTGCTAAGTGGCACGGCATTAGCTCCATTTATCTACCCACTTTTCTGATGATTACACATGCAGTAGTAATATAAAAATAGAAAAGGTTTAAACTATTTGCGAACGCTGTTTATAAGTACCTGGGTGTAGTCATTGACGTTTTTCAATAGCTGCCAGTGCCTGATGTGCCCTTATAGAATTAGGATCAATCTGCAATGCTGTACGAAGTTCTTTGATGGCCTCACCCCTGTGTCCCTGTGCTTCCAACATAAGCCCCAGATTATAATGCATATCCCAATCATTCGGGATGAGCTTTAGACCATTTCGATATGTTTCCACTGCCTGAGCAATCTTGCCCTGCTTGTAAAGCACTGTCCCCAGATTATTATACGCCTGTGCGTGATCCGGTTTCAATCGAATCGCCTTAGAATACTGTTCAATGGCCTTATCGAAGCTGCTCTGAAATTGATATGCCAAACCTAAATTAAAATGTGCATCAGGAAACAGGGGATAAATGCTTAACGCCTCTAAATTATGGCTGATAACCGCATTCATGTCACCTCGCAGGCCGGACAATAGACCTAACTTAGCCCAAGCCTCGTAACGATAAGGCGTATAATTTAGAACCAAACGAAACTGCCGGGCTGCTTCATCATAGTTGTTTATTTCTTCCAAAAATTCACCGAAATTCCAATGCAGCCACCAATCTGAGGGATTTTGCTCAATCGCCCAGAAATACTGCCCTTCAATTTTCTTAATTACCTCCGGAGAAAGTGCCGCCTTAAGATCCTGAATCTGTTGCTCCATCCGCCTGACCTGTTGATTATGGTAGAGTTGATTGGTAAAAGGCGCTTGCTTGATATAGGAATTTAAAATATCCTCCGCAATCTTGTATCGATCCCAATCCGTATATGCCAAATATCGAGCACATTCTGCCTCAGTAAGTAATTGTCGTCCATTTACATTATAGCGTGCCACCCACTCCGGAAGTATCTCCTGCGCCTGTCTGAATATTGCTGTAGCAAGAAGATAATTACCGCTGAAATTCATATGGACATGCTCATAAAACAGCTCCTCGCTGGTTATATTGTGAGGACTGTTTTGTTCAAATGTGCTTACCGCATCCAACAAGTAAACTCCTTCTTCAACCTGATCGGATGCTACATTATGGATAATATCATTAATTCGATTATCAGCTCGAAAGCGAAGCGTATCCAGCTCACGCGCCTGAATATATCTTTCCCTGCTCGTGTCATATTGGCCCATAGCCCAATAACAACGACCTAAGCGAAACTGCAGATCCGCGTATCGATCATCAATTTCGGCAGTTTTCAAATACTGTTCCACTGCTTCGGAAAAATTGCCATCCTCCTCATATTGAATCCCAAGCTGATAAAGCTTGTCCCAGCTTTTTTCCTCTTCGTCCGTGAGATTAGGCCGATGCAGTGAAGCGAATGGTGGATTATCTTTTAAGTTGCATGGTACCGTACAAAAAATTATCGGCGTTCCACTTTTACAGGCAAGGTGTCGAATATCCTGAAGGTTCCTTTGAAAGTGCTGGTAAACAACCTCCATATGAGGATCATCCGCTCTTACCTGCTCTTCGAGAAACATTTCCAAGCCGAGCCAAACTTCAGGGACATCGCTACCACGTGCTGATTTTAGAAGATTAGTTAAAAGTTGACCCAGCTTAGTAGTTTTTAGGGCAATTCCAAAACGGATTAGTGATAGACTGGAACTAAGCGGAGTAAAAACGGTTCCCGCCCCGTATGGGCCAACCACTTCATTATTACCGAGGTATACGATAAAAAGATCGCTTTGATGATGCATGCAATCTTTAGCGATATCCAGGACTACATGAGAATTTATAGCCGGCATCGCAGTGATAATCACTTCAAAATTTACCTGGGGATACTGCTGTTGCAGCATCGTCTGTAAAATCCTTCCGAAACAAAATGCCTCTTTCGGTATACCCGCTGCGGCAGAAGCACCCAATACAAAAATTCGATAGGTATCCTTCGATTTATACGCAGGAAAAACAAACGGATTGGTCATCCGAGCTATATTCGGTGGGAAAAAACTCCAGGAATATTTGATATTGTTACAATAAGAATCCGTGTCGTTCACTTTACACTTGATGAACATGTTTGTGGGGAAGCCGTAATCAACCACTCGCAGGGTAATCTCAAGCAGCAGAAACAAAAGAACCGGAATAATAGTAAGTGCAGCAATACGAAACATCCAGAGCCGCCAACCGGCTATCGGCGTGCGTGCCATTTGTTTGGCAACTTTTTGTTTTTTCCTGAAGAGCTTAAAAATATCTGTTTTCTCTGTCGGCCGATGCTTCTTTGTTTTGCGCAGTTTGACATTTCTTTTTGTATGTGAAAAAGTTTTCCTGCTTTTTCGGTTTTTGGCACTCATTTATTCCGTCTCTTGGATTACAATTCCCATCTAAGCAGATAATTTTTCGTTCAGGGTAAGTTTCATGTTTCTTTGACTATTGCACATCGTTCGATCAACATGTGGTTATTTTTTTCAGGCGCGCCACTTCGGTTTTATTTAATATTCTGAATTTTCCGAGACCCAAGCCACGGGAATTTAGTTTGCCGATCCGCGTTCTTGTCAGCGATTTGACAGAAAGGCCGACTCGTGCAAGTGTTCTGCGAACCTGGCGGTTCAGACCCTGCCGTATTGTAACTTCGATTAAGGATTCCTTATGACTGCGTTTTAATATTTTCACTGCAGCTCTGCCGGTCTTACCTTCAGCCAACCAGATTCCTTTTTTAATTTTTTCTGCCTGCTCGCCGATAATTTGTCCCTTAATCCTGGCAACATAAGTTTTAGGCAAACCATATTTCGGATGAGTTAATTTATTTGCCAGCTCGCTGTCATTTGTCAGGATGATTAAACCCGTCGTATCGACATCGAGTCTGCCGACACAAAAAACACGTTTATCGGTATGGACTAAATCTATGGCTTTTTTTCTGCCCGCAGGATCCTGGTTCGTACAAATTACGCCTTTGGGCTTGTTCAGGAGAAAATATACCTTCTGTTCGGCATGAATTTTTTTTCCGTTTACTGTAATCACATCTTTTTCAGGATCAGCAAATGCAGGCAGCTTATCCACAATATTTTTATTTACCTGCACAACTCCGCTTATTATCAGCTCCTCACATTTCCTGCGAGAATCAACGCCGGCCGAAGCTAATATTTTCTGTAATCTTTGAATAGCCATTTAAATATTTACCCATTTATATGCACTGCATATATCCAAGACAGTCTCTATACATAATAGGCTCATGGTAATATAATATTACACATTGTCGGCTCAAATGTCGATATCTTTGATTAGTTCAAAGTGACAGAAAAAAGGCTAACAACGGCAGAACACTAATTATGATAACCACTGTTATTTTTGATTTAGACGACACACTTTACGACGAAATCGAGTATTGTAAAAGCGGTTTTGCAACTGTAGCAGAGTATCTTACCAATCAATCCCATAAACCTGCCAAGCATATATTCGAGATTATCTGGAAGAAATTCACCGCCGGTAATCACACAAAAACCTTCAACGCAACTCTCGATGAGTTTGAAATAGGTTATGATGATAAACTTATCAATGAGATGGTAAGGGTTTATCGTAATCATATACCGAACATAAAACTGCCCCAAGACAGCAGTAGCGTTCTTTGCCAGCTTAGCACAAAATATACTTTGGGCCTGCTCACAGATGGTTTCCTGCCCGCTCAACGATTAAAAGCGCAGGCTTTGGGAATCGAGAAATATTTCAAGTGTATAATATATACAGAAGAACTCGGCAGAGACTCATGGAAACCCTCAACAGTGGGTTTTGAAAAAATATTGCAAAATCTCAAAACAAAACCGGAAAATGCCGTTTATATCGCTGACAACGAAAAAAAGGATTTTATCGCTCCAAATAAATTAGGATTTGTAACCATACAGCTAATCCGCCCCGCTCGTTTACATAGAAATATCTGCCGGGAATTAAATGCTCCTGCACAACATAAAATAGACCAAATAAGCCAATTACCTACACTCCTGGAAGAGTTTTAGAGTCGATTTCTGTATTCGCCGTTAGCGTCAATTGAGCAGGAAATTACCCGGGCAACCTTTATGTCTCAAAAACGCCCTTTCCGGTTGCTTTTTTTGTTGACTTATCAACCTTTTCAAGAGATAATATAGTATCTATACAAGCTCTTAAGGGTGATTTTTCTGTTTTTTCGTAGGAGTTTCAATTATGCCGGCACGCAGGAAACAGCAAAGCAACGCTATGCTCTATACTCTGATAATCTTTGTTGGGCTTTTTATCGCCACAACTACAATTTCGGTAATCTACTATGTCAAAGCCGAGGAGTACAGGAC
>CAZMWN010000021.1:0-5858 GCA_964569935.1 uncultured Pirellulales bacterium | reverse complement strand
TGACAACCATGCCACCAGTGATGAACGGCAGGATGTCGGAAGAAACATCGGATCACGAACATCCGGCATGACCTGGCTTGGTACCATGGTTAACCATCTTGACGATATGGTCACTCTGATAGTCGGGGGTGTAGCCGAATCAACATCGGCTGAGGTCAAAGCAAAGCAAGCCAATACTGAGGCCGAAACAGCCCTTAAGCTGGCTCAAGAACATATCGATATTCAAGATCCCAATACGATAGGACTGGTCCCGATAATCGAGGGGATAACGGCTGAACTGAAAAGCACGAAAAATCTACAACTCGAAACGCAGAAACAGTTAGGCAATCTTCAAAAAGAATTTGAAAATTCAAATAAAGCCAATATCGAAAAAGAACAAACTCTACTGACTGAAAAAGAAAAATTAATGCAGGACGTCGAGCAGGCAAAACAAGACTATAAAAATCTTCAAGACCTCTTAAGGCAGAGCACACAAGAACAGGTGAAGAACCTTGCAACACAATTGCAAGAGCTTACGGTCATCAAGGAAGCCCTGGAAGATAAATTGGATTTAAAAGAGGCAGAATTGACAGAAGCCCGACAGGAAATGAAGCTCGCCAAGACAGAGGTCGCCAAGATAGCACCAGGGCCAGACCAGGAAACTATAGCATATAAAACCGATGGGAAAATAATATTGGTTGATAACGAGGCTAAAGTAGTACACCTGAATATTGGCAGTAATGAACATGTGTACCGAGGATTAACTTTCACTGTCTATGATAGAGGTACGTCTGTTCAGGAAGACATCAAAGGCAAAGCTGAAATCAAGGTCTTTGATATAGCAGAAACACATTCAGCCGCTCGGATAATCGACTCCGAACTAACAAAACCTATATTACTGGATGATATTGTAGTAAATCTGATTTGGGACAGTACCAAGACAAATGTATTCGTGATTACCGGTGACTTTGATCTTGAAGGCGACGGAATCATTGATTACAACGCTATCGATAGAATTACGGCTATTATCGAAAAATGGGGAGGTAGGGTCGATGATACTATTTCGATTGATACTGACTTCCTATTGCTAGGTCA
This sequence comes from uncultured Pirellulales bacterium, assembly GCA_964569935.1. Lineage (GTDB taxonomy): Bacteria > Planctomycetota > Phycisphaerae > Sedimentisphaerales > Anaerobacaceae > JAFGPS01. The sequence continues at coordinate 4,784 of CAZMWN010000021.1, read as the reverse complement.
GGTACCGCAGGTTCCTAACAGACCAACTTTAGAAGAACAGCAACTTGACCCAACGGCCCTGCAAAAATACGAAGCTTCCTTACAAAGACTAAACCAATACACTAATATGCAGGACCGAGCGCAGGCCTTGTGGATTCCTATATTTACATACGATAGATTTCTTTATCTTATCGGCTATCAAACACAAGCAAACCAGGCAGGTGCCTTTTAACGAACAACAACACCAATTGAAGCGATAAAAATCTCACCCGTGTACTGAGTTGCTTGTTCGGTCATAAAGCCCTTTTTCAATGCCACAAAGGTTACAGTATAATCCGCCTGAATAGCTGCCCTTAGCGGTTGACCTGTGTCACATTCCAATCCGGATGGAATATCAACAGCAAGAACCTGGCAATTCCGCGAATTTAAACTTTCTATTAGTTGTTTATATTCATCACCCAACTGCCCGCTCAATCCTGTACCGAACAGGCTATCGACAATCATATCAGCATCGGCGGTGAGAGTTTCCACTTGTTCATGGATATTACCGTCAGCCAGGTTCATCTGTTCAATCGTTTGGCCCATCGCTTCTAAAACATCCAGATTTACCTTTGCATCACCTTTTATTTTATTTCGGTCCCCGGATATGACAACAGTGACGCTAAGGTCGTTGTTCAAAAGATGCCTTGCAATGACATATCCATCGCCGCCGTTATTGCCTGTCCCACAAAATATGCAAACTTTTGGATTGGCAATATCCGCCAATTTCTCTTCAATGAATTCGGCGCAACTACGCCCGGCATTCTCCATCAACGCTACGCCCGGGATACCAAGCGTATTTATGGCCCAGCTATCAAAAGCACGAACTTCATCTTTGGTCATCACATTATAGTTCTTATCCGGCGAATATTTCTCCATATCCGAACATTATACAGCATGTCATAGAGCTGTCAATTGACACAAATACAACATGCCATTAAAATAACCACCTATTATAATCCGGCCGGTCGTTTTAATTCCGGCAGAATGGATGGCCAATATAATACTCATTAGAGAATATGCAGATATTATTAACAAATGATGATGGCATATTTGCACCAGGCTTAGCTGCAATTTATAAAGAGCTGGTCAAAATAGGAAATGTAACAGTTGTCGCACCGGCTGACAGCCGTTCAGGCGCCAGCCATAGCGTTACATTCTCCCGTCCGTTAGTATGCAATAAAGTTGATATTAACGGACAGTTTACCGGTTTCAGCGTTCAGGGTTCCCCTGCCGATTGCGTTAAACTCGCAGTGATGCAACTGCATAAAGGCCCGATCGACCTACTTGTTGCCGGTATCAACAATGGAGCAAATGCAGGAATTAATGTTTATTATTCAGGTACCGTCGCCGCCGCAATGGAAGGTGCATTCCTGAAAATACCTTCAGTAGCAATGAGTCTTGCCTGGGAAGAGAATATGGATTTCCAAATAGCCGCTAACTACTGTGCGAAAATTCTTAAAGAGCTTATACCTATCAGAAGAGGCTGTGTTATTAATATCAATCTCCCGCTATTATCAAAAGGCCAGCCCAAAGGTGTAAGAGTTGTTGCTCAATCAAGTAAAGGTTTCGATGAGAATTATATACAGCAAAAAAATGAACAGGGGCAAACAGTATTTCAATTGACTGGCAGGGCTCACCTGGCCGACGAGGCGCCTGCCGATACAAGATCATTGGAAGAGGGCTTTATAACAATTACGGCATTAGCCCCGGATATGACCGACAAAAGAAAAACCAAGGACCTTAAAGCCGGCCTTGAAAATTTCGTCCTATAAATTATTGATTTTATTCAATTCATTTGATATAATATGTAACTATAAAGATAGCCTGTGTTAATCGTAAATAACGTTCACGATATTAACCTCGCTAATTTAATAATCATACAGCAAAAGGGGTAACAATGGAAAAAAGAGCATTCACCCTAATCGAATTACTCGTTGTTATCGCAATAATAGCCCTTTTAATGGGTATCCTAATGCCTGCCTTACAAAAGGTCAGAGATCAGGCCAAGCGAACTCACTGTTTAGCTAATGTAAGAACTCTCTCCCTTGCATATACAATATATGTAGGAGATAACGACCAAAAATTGCCTGGAGCAATGATTGACCAACAAGAACATGCATGGGTTAAAAGCCCACCCGACAATGCTACTTTGGAGCAAAAGCTGGATACCATACGACAAGGAGTAATTTATCCATACGTTGGCAATACGGTTGAAGTATATCGTTGCCCAGCCGATCAAAGATTGAAAGATCCTGAACAGGGAGCATACCGAAGTTTTTCCATAGCGAATGGTGCAAATGGGGATACAAAATGGCCAGACCCCCCACGTGGTCACGTAACCGCAAAAAAATATTCCGATATTAAAAGTCCCGCCACAAAATATCTTTTCCTGGAGGACGTCGATCCCAGAGGCAGCAACGTTGGCTCCTGGCAGATGTACCTCAATCCGCCAGGCTTTATTGATCCTGTGGCAACGTGGCACAAACAACAGACTACCTTAGGTTATGCAGATGGCCATACGGAAATGCATAAATGGAGCGACCCGAGTTTCATCGAATGGACCGAGCGAGCTATGTTTACTCCACTGAGGTTCCAGTTTTACCTGGAAGCTCCCAGTGATGAAACAACAGATCTCAATTTCTTAGCTAAAGGATTCCCGTGTAAATCCCACGATTAAGTCCAGATCCAGACACACAAACAATCAGATTTGGAAGAACGGATACAAAAATCATTTATTGAGATTTTCTGTGATTCTATTATATTATTTATTGATTTAAAAGACTTCCAACACAGAGGCTTTAATTAGTACCGGTTATCGGCTCATAATAAAAGGTTGGTAAATGTTCGATATTTTTGAACAGCCGTGGACATTAGTTGGAGCAGCAATCCTGGTTCTTTTTGGGATATTAACATTCCGCAGTATTTTTCCTGAAAAAAGATATTGGTGGCAATGGCTGCTGCCTGTCTTTATGGCTGTTACAGCTTTCGGCACAGATTATCTTGTACAGACTGACCTTGAAAAAATCAATTCTGTCATCAATGCTGGCATAAAAGCCGTCGAAAACGAAGACTATCTCACAATTGAAGCTGTAATTGCCGAAAACTACAGTGACTCACTTCATGATTCTAAATCAAGTCTGATAGCCCACTGCAGGCAGAAGTTATCGCAGAATATGGTGGAAAAAAACAAAAAGACCGGCCAATTAATAACCATATCCGAATCTAATGCAACTGCGACCGTATTTGTACTGATAACCTTTGCAAAAGACAGTTACATCTCTCAAAACTATTTATCATTTCTTCAAATAAAAGCAGAGCTTTACTTGCGAAAACAACTCGACAATAAATGGCTTATCACCCGCGTAGAAATTCGCGAAATCAACCGACAGAGAGTCGATTGGAGTCAAATAAGATAAGCCGGACTTAAAAAGCGGATATTTCCTTCTTTGTAAGCCCTTAGAACGACCTTTCAAAGCCTGCACTTACTAATAATCTCTAATCAAACAATTTTCCAAAAGTCGCTATTTAAATTAGCCGATAGGAGGAGGGTGGTGTTTCTATCATCCTCTTAATGAAAACTATTGGCTGTTATGTTCTTAAAATCAAAAAAAGACAAAATACTCTTAAAACCCAAGCTGTTTACAATTCCTTGGTATCCAAGCAATCGAAGCTGCGTAAATCCAGCAAACCGAAGGATAAAACCCCAGCAGATGCCGCCATTAATGGTTCGCAAGGCTGAATGGCGCCGATAAAAAGAACACTATTGATCCGTACTTCAAATCCTGTTTTTTCCTAATTTTAACTCATACAAACCAAAATTAAGACATCATCAAAAAGGGCCTATATTGAATATATCAAATATAGGCCCCTTTTTATACACATCTACTACTTTGAGCAGTGTAAAATATTAATATATGAACTTAGGTTTTATAGTCACCATTTCTAAACCAGTTAGTTTTCAAGTCTAAGTTACTGTTCAAGAATTGCAGGAGCATATAAAAGTATGTCATCAAGGAATATGGTACCTGAGCCGCCGGTTGCGCCCGTCCTCTCAAAACCAATAGTAAGCGTCGTCACATTGCTCTGATTCACACCAAGCGATGCAAGATCGATTATCCACATAGACCAACTTTGAACAGCTATATCACCTGGGTCACCATCATATACCACCTTAGTTCCATTAATCTCCACATACATCTGCTCGGTAACAGAATTATTCGGATCGCCATAGAACCACAATGCCAACGCCTGGGCACCACCTATTGCCCAATCCCGTCCAATTACCAGATCTGAAGGGCTCACTGTTACCTCAGAAATAGTTGCACTGGTATTATCGTACATTAACGGCACCGATTGCTCGCCGCCATGAACGATTTCTCTCTCAAGAGCACTTCCTTCAAAATATCCCATTGTTGAGCCGTTCATTGACGGATTTTCATATCCATCTATCCACGTCTCATAAACCAGCTTGCTGCCCTCTTGTCCGGACTCAATATCATTGTAGGACTCGAAATCGTCCACGACGAGATATTCAGTCGTTGTGAAACTCCAAAGGTCACCTTGCCATAAGGGTGTGGCCTCCGCATTATTCACTTCATCGACCCGCCAGAAATACGTAGTGCCCAAATCAAGGGACAACGGACCGCTGCTGGCCTGTGTTACTGTACTAACAGGTGCCGTACCATCAATAACAGCCTGTTCGTCGGTACTAATATACACATTGTGCTCTGCAGCTTCTCTTCCGGCTCTCCAGCTCAGGGTGG
>CAZMWN010000020.1:975-22848 GCA_964569935.1 uncultured Pirellulales bacterium | reverse complement strand
CCGTGATTAGCCTTGCTCCCGGCGGTATGGGTGCGGCGATTGCGAGAGATTTATTTAGAACCGGCGAGATTATCGGTTTGGCTCGTGACATTATAAAGCCGTTTTACCGGGAAAAGGCCCAGGTGGTCTTAGAACAGGTATTCAGGGAGCTGGACGGGATTGATTTTTACGTCCACAAACCTGAAGGGGCGTTCTTTTTGTGGCTGTGGTTCCCGGAGCTTCCGATTACCGACAGTGAACTTTACGAAAGGCTTAAGAAAAGGGGCGTTCTTGTTGTCCCCGGCAATTATTTCTTTCCGGGACTAAAAGAGACATGGCGGCACAAGAACGAATGTATCCGCGTGAACTATTCTCAGGACACTAAGACCGTCACGGCCGGTATCAAAATCATTGCCGAAGAAGTCAAACGAGCCTATAATGCTTAACAAGGCAATCGCCCGATTAAGAAATTCTTTCGACTCAATTAGTTCTCAGGAATTAGCTCCCACCACAGCCGGGGATAATCGCGTCCTTCATCAATCCACCATATATCTTCAGTGCCGTTGTCCGTCTCGTCTAAAAAGTCCCAGCCTGCATTTAGGAATGTATCGGCCGTTTGCATCTCGGCCGTTGTCTTGCCGATCCCACCGTCACTTGTTGTCCGGCCACTGGTTTCCACATCCCAAAAGCTTGAGATTATACCGTCATCACGATCATAGCCAACAAAGCCGCCGACGTTTTCATCTCCATTGACAGAACCAGTGCTATAGCTATTGGTGATTCTTGCACCGAAGCTGCCATTGCTACTGCCCGCGAACCCACCGACATAATTATATCCAGTGACCGCACCGGTGCTATAACAATTAGTAATTGCACCCCAATCATTCCAGGGATTGCGCCCAATGAAGCCACCTACATAACAATTGCCGTTAACTTCACTGCTGCTATAGCAAGAGTCAATTTTACCCTCACTACCACCTACAAGGCCACCGACAAGATAGTTACCGCTGACTGTGCCGGTGCTGGAACTTCCGGTGATAAATTCAAAATTGAGTCCCACGAGTCCCCCAACCTCATCATTTCCAGTAACCGTACCGGTAAAGCTACAGTTAGTGATTGTAACCGAATCTTCCCCAGAGTTGAATCCTACAAGGCCTCCAACACGGTCATTGCCGCTAACCACACCAGTGCCATAGCATGTAATGATGTAACCTCCATTATCTCCCACAAGGGCGCCGACATAGTCACCCGTGCCGGTTATGTTGACATCCACAACTCCCAGGTCTTTGACCTCAGCCGCAGAATCCAACTCGCCAAACAGGCCCACAAAGCCTTGGCCAATGATCGTAAGATGCGAGATCGTGTGGCCGTTGCCGTCAAAAACACCGGTAAAAGCAGTTCCCTGAAAGTAAGATTCCGACCTTCCGATATTCGGGGCGATAAGTGCAGTGTCATATAAAAAACCCGATAGGTCAATATCGGCCATCAATTTGAAATGCTTGTCCCAATCGCACGGAAAATGACCGACCAGATCGAGTTCGTCAGCCGTGTAGATTAGATACGGGCTATCCTCAGTTCCTGCGCCTGTCAGTATATCCGAGAGTGTTGCTCCAACAGCAATCGGTTCTCCAGGTCTGTTTTGCCACCACAGCCGCGGATAATCCTTGCCATCGTCAATCGTCCAGATTCCTTCATTTCCACATGTTCCCCATCTTAAAAATGTGGAAGCGGTTTGCATTTCGGCTGTGGTTTTGCCTGTGCCCCCGGCACTCGTCACCTGACCTGAACTCTGGATATCCCAGAAGCTCCCGACCGTACTACCGGAACTGCCACCCCCTCGGCTCGTGATCCAGTCATGGCCAATGAGGCCGCCGACATTTTGATTTCCTGCGACTAAGCCAATGCTGTAACTCATTTCGATACTACCAATATTGAGTCCCACAAGTCCGCCGACGTTCATGTCACCGAAGACCTGAACTGTACTGTAACTGTTCAAAACCGTGCCCCTACGAGCGTATCCAACCAGTCCGCCAACATCTTCATCCCCATTGACTATTCCGGTGCTGTAACATGAAACGATATCGCCACTGTCGTTGTAGCCCACAAGACCGCCGACAAAACTTCCAGTTCCATTGACATTCACCGCTTCCAGGCCAAGATTGGTAACTACCCCTTGAAAATCTAAATACCCGAATAGGCCAAGGTATCGGTTGCCCTGGATATTAAGATTGCTGATTACATACCCCTGACCATCAAAGCATCCGGAGAAAGACGTGCCACCAAACGACTCCGGGTCATCAAATGTATGTTCCGGTGCTATAACGGCCATGTCGAAGACCTTGCCGCCGGGCAGATTAGGGTCCAAATCGATGTCGGCAGTCAGGATGAAATGCTTGTTGTAATCTTCGGGAGTTTCGCCAAGTAAAATCAGATCCTCCGCCGTTGCGATTTGGTACGGATCGGCCATCGTTCCGCTGCCGCCAGCGTATTTGCATGGCGCAGTTTCCCATATCCAGGCACTCATGCCGCCCAGCATGTCATAGACCATTGAGAAGCCCTTTGAATCCAGGAAGTTGGCAGCTTGATTGCTTCGACCCCCGCTGCGGCACACTACTAAGACTGGATCATGTATGGGTAGTTCCTCATATCGGGCCTGCAATACTCCTGAATTCCAGGGGTAGTTCAGTGCCCCTGGAATGTGTCCTGTGGTATCACAGTATTCATATGGCTCCCTGACGTCGACAACAATTAGATTATTCGTAGAATCAATGAGGTCTCGCGCTTGTTCTGCAGTAACATTGGTATGGGCCAAAGCCAAAGGATTGGCCAGAATCAACGTCACGCTTGTCAAGAACAGCAAGGTTCTGAGATTTGTCTTCATAACTATTCCTCCTCAAGGACAGATTTCTCTAAGCCATCTTCGGGCTGCTCCCACCATAGTCTGGGGTAATCCTGCTCTTCGAGAATCCACCAGATATCTTCTGTGCCGTTGTCGGTCTCGTCCATAAAATCCCAGCCGGCTTCAAGGAATATGCCGACCGTTTGCATCTCGGCAGTAGTCAGACCTGTACCACCAGCACTGCTCGCCTGACTGCTTGTCACCATATCCCAGAAGCAGTCTGTCATAATGCCGTAATCAGGGAAATTTTCACCCACAAGCCCGCCGACATTCTGACCTTCACTGATGACCATACCGGTACTGTAGCACATTGTGATGATATCTATATTATAGCCCACAAGTCCACCTACAACCCTTTCACCAGTGACATCTCCGGTGCTGTAGCTTGTTGTGATGCTGCCGGCGTTAAAACCTACAAGTCCGCCTATTTTCTGATTTCCGCTGGATACCGTGCTGGCTGCACAGGTGCTATAGCTCGCAGATATATCTCCATAATTATTATATCCCACCAGCCCCCCAACACGGTTATATCCTGTGACTGTTCCGGTGCTGTAGCTCGTGGCAATATTTCCGAGGTTGTCGCCCACGAGTCCACCGATGGTGGAGTAAGAGCCTGTTATGTTGACGTCTTCTACGCCCAGGCCCTTGACCTGCCCTTCCGGCCCCACCTGGCCGAAAAGACCTAAGTAGCTCTTTCCTGTGATCGTAAGATGTGAAACCGCATGGCCGTTGCCGTCAAAAACGCCTGTAAATGAAGGTCCAGGGAATGTATATCCATCGCCGCCTATATCCGGAGCAATCACAGCTCTGTTATACGCGAATTCTGCCAGATTAATATCTGCCATGAGCTTGAAGTGCTTGTCGTAATCATTCGGCTCGGCACCGAGAGCGTTCAGATGCTCGGTCGTGTAGATCAAGTATGGGTCGTTAGGCTCGCCCGTCCCGCCGCCGTATTTGGCCTGAAGACCAGATGGTGACTTACTGGCCTCGACTGTGCCTCCGTATACGCCCATATTGATAATGCCGCCGTTCGGGAAAGGCTCGAAAGCAACGGGGCTGTTGGGATCTCCGGCGTCAATGCAGGGACTGCTTGTCTGGTCCATAATCCAGCTTTCGCTGTTTGGATTCCATCTGCCTGCCTGAGACTTCAAGTGATAATCGCTGTTAGCTGGATCAGTAAATTGCGGGTCGATATCAATATTGCCCTGTCCCCAGGTGACGGTCGAATTGGTTCCTGAAATTATTACGCCGTCCTGGCCGCCTGGAATGACGGAATAGCTTACCGTTATATGGGAGCCGGTGTCTTCGATTTCCGTACTTGAGCTGTCATCCAGAGTGACAGGTTGCGTGCAGTCCCAGATGATACAGTTAATCATTGTTGCAGTTCCGCCACCTGGATTGAGGCGATACGGTGGTCCCCATCTGCCGAGGTCAAAAAGCCGAAGCCCTCTGCCGCAATCTACAATCGTGTTGTTCACTAAGAGCGCTTCGCATGAATTTTCGATTGCGATGCCGGCTGTGCTGCAGTCAACGATAAGATTGTTCATCACAATCGGAAAGCCCTTGTCTCGAAGGACGACGCCGTGGTCGTCACTTCCTATTATCACATTTCCGGTAATGATAGCCGAGCACCTCGTGGGATTTATCATGTCTTCCTGTTCGGGATTCAGGAACAGGTTGTTTTGTATAAGAGGTGGCGGCGTACTTTCGCCCCACAGATCCACATCGTCGTTATCGCCGTGTTTGCCCGTGAAGAAACAGTCCTCGACCAGCACATACGAAAATCTGGTGTGCACGCCCTGTCCGATCGAGAGGAACTGGCAATTCCTGATATTCGCCGATGCTTCTCCGGGATGGTTCGGATCATCCGCTATGATAGCTATGGCGTCTCCTTCGGCTCTGTTGCTGCCGTCGGGAAGATTCTGGAAGGTGCACCCTTCGAAATCGAGATGAGTGGCCAGTGCTAATATAGCTTCGTGATAATTCCTCGATCCCGGCTCGTAATAATCCTGGTGTGCCCCTTCGCAGTCGGCGTATTCGAAAATGCAGTGCGTAAAGCGGCTGTCTTCCGCCTCGACGAACGTAATCTGCTTCCATGTTGTGTTGTCGGTATGGCGAGTGAAGCAAATCGGCTCCGCTTCGTTGCCTTCAGCTATGAGCTGTCCGTAAACGATTAGCGAAACAGAATCCATCATTGAAACTATTGTCCCCGACTTAACATTTAAAATCATGCCGGCTGGGACTGTGACGGTTTCTTCGAGAACAACCGTTCCGATCCATGTGGTATCTTCGGTCAATTCTCCGCGAATATAAGTTTCGCCGTTAACTGTGCCGCTGTCATACTTGGCCTGTATGGGAAAACTAACAAAGGAGACTGTAATTAATAAAAGAATTATCCGCAGAATTCGTGAATTTCTCGCTGCCATTATTATCAACCTCCTCCCCCCTTTATCGAATAATAGCGGAATCAAAAACCTATCCCATTTTTCACTACTATTTAATATACCAGAAGATGAAGGCCTGCGTCAAGAAAGAAGTGTGAAGCTGGAATTAAAGGTGTCCGCTTGTCCCATAGGGAGAACTTTTTTTAGCATTTAGTAAAGATGAATCCGTGTAAAGGAGAATTTTAGGTAAAGACGGGGATTTTGGTTGTATAACGGCCGTCTTCGGGTATAATACGCACTCCCGTAAGGGACGCCTAAGGCGGAACTAAGGATAGTTCACAGGGGATGGTATATTGGGGGTAGGGGTAGCGGAGAAAGCAAATCAAAGTTCAAAATGCAAAACGTAAAATCACAATGTAAAAATCAAAGATTAGCCGTGGTAACTGTGGCCACGGTTTGTTCGACAATTGTCGAGAGTTCTCTACAAATCAGCCTTTTTATGCAAAACGAACCCAATTATTTCGTACTGCGTTCAGCGTTATGCGGATTGCGTAAAAGAATATAAGCTCTTTGAAACAAGCATATTATGGGAAATTTCCGGTTCCGGAGCGAGAAAATTTATCCCCTATTGACGAACCAAAACGAAGCCAAACGAACCCAAACGAAGCCAATTTTCAATTATTCTTGTTCAACAACGTTTTATATATATAATATGCCGACCGTAGATATAAATAGTAGTATGCAGATTTTATTGGAGAAAATAACAAATGGCAGATGCCCCTAAAGCAAATGCAGTCGTAGCTCAATCAGGCGGGCCGACAGGTGTGATAAACGCCTCTCTGGTTGGTGTTATCGAAGAGACTAAAAAACATCCTGAGATAGAAAATGTCTATGGTTCCATGCACGCTGTAGTCGGTATGGTCAAGGATGATTTTATTGATTTAGGAAAACTCTCGGCTGAGACGCTCGAATTAGTAGCGGCTTCGCCATCTTCGGCGATTGGCACCAGCAGAGATAAGCCGGACAAAGAATACTGTGCCAGAATTATGGAAGTTTTCAAGAAACGCAACATCCGCTACTTTTTCTATATCGGCGGCAATGATTCGGCCAACACCGCTTATATTCTCAATACGATAGCCGATGAGATGAAATTTGATATTCGTGCATTTCACATCCCTAAAACCGTAGATAATGACCTGCTTGTCACCGACCACTGTCCGGGCTTCGGCACAGCGGCAAAGTTTGAGGCCTGTGCCCTGATGGGTGACGACCTGGACAACAGGGCACTACCGGGAGTGAAAATAGATGTGATTATGGGCAGGAATGCAGGCTTTCTAACCGCTGCTTCGGTTTTAGGAAAGCAGAGAGAGGACGATGGGCCGCACTTGATCTATGTTCCTGAAAAGTCTGTTTCGATAGATAAATTTATCAGCGATATCGAGAGCGTTTTAAGCAGGCTCGGCCGATGCGTTGTTGCGGTCAGCGAGGGAATCTGCGATGCAGACGGTGAGACGTGGGCGAAGAAATTAGCCGAGCAGGCCGAAGTGGATGCTCACGGCAATATACAATTATCCGGAACAGGGGCGCTGGCGGACTTTTTAGCCGGCCAGGTTAAAAGCAAACTCAAAGTCGAGCGTGTCCGGGCCGATACGTTCGGATATCTACAAAGAAGTTTTGCGGGATTACAATCTCCGGTGGATGTTAGAGAAGCACGGTGGTGCGGTCGACATGCGGTTCAATATGCGATGGAGTTTGACAACGGCTCGGTGGCAATAAAACGAACCGGCAACGGAGCAAATTATGCTGTCGAATTATTCCGGACCGAGCTTAAAAACGTGGCGGAGAAGACCAAACCAATGCCGGATGAATTTATTAACGCCGATGGCAACGGGATTACCGATGCATTCGTCGAATATGCTATGCCGCTGGTCGGCGGTTTACCAAAGACGGAATATTTAGGCAGTCGTCCGAGGATTTAAGTTGATTAGCGAATTAAGTGAATTAGAGAATTAGCTCGACCAACTAATCAACAGCTAACTAAATAATGCTTCCACGAATGTCGCGGGATCGAACTCTGCAATATCTTCCGGTTTTTCACCTAAGCCGGCAAGATCAGCTTTATAGTGAATATCCCCTCAGGCTTATGCTCAGCTATAGTATTACCACCTAATGCAGTTGCGAGCCTTTGCACCAAGGCCAGGCCTAAACCACAGTGAGTACCGGTGTCTGAGCGAGATAAATCACCCCGCCAAAAGCAGTCGAATACTTTTGATAGTTGCTCTGCGGTTAGTTGGCAACCAGTATTTGAGATGGCAATTTCACGAGAATTATCATTCTCTCGTGCTGTTGTCCAGATTTGCCCACCTTCATCAGTGTATTCGACGGCATTATCCATAAGGTTCAGGAAAATCATAGACAGGTGTTCTGGATCTGATTGGCAAGACATTTCTACAGGAATACGATTCTTAAAAACAATTTTGCGCTCATGTGCTTTGTTACAGAAGGAGCGCCAACAGGAATTCACTAATCCGGCCAGTAGAATCTGCTCGGTTTTGAAGCCGATTTGTTGAGAATCCAGTCGCGTAAGCGTTAACAGATTATTGACAATTGCTTGCATACTTTCAACAATAGCCTGACAATCGAGAAGGACTCTTTTATACTCATCATTGTCACGATCACGCCTTAGTGAGACTTCGATAGTCGAACGTATCCCGGCCAGGGGTGTTCTCAATTCATGCGCGATATCAGCGTTGAACTGTCGCTCCCTGTTGAACGAAGCTTCCAGACGAGACAATAACTCATTGAGGCGGTTCTTGATTGGAACTACCTCTGTTGGTACGTGCTTAGCACCGATTCGAGTCGTTAAGCTGTCTGCGCTGATGGCCCCAATTTCGGCGGCGATGAAATTCAAAGGGCGAAGGCCCTGTCGTACTACAATAACGGCAATAAGGAAGGATAGAGTAATAACCGCTGCTGACGTGAACATGAGAAGTCCACGTAAGAAACTTAATTGGCCCAGCAAATCGCCGGTATCCCGAGTAACTACTAAAGTAAGTGCTTGTTCATTCGTCGGCTGGCCATTATCCTCATTATCATTGTCTGCGATCCTTGGCACAAACTTCAGGCCTGCCACTCGTTGAGGTTTACCCTCATTGTCTTGTGAGTTCTCAAAAACAGGTTCATTGAGGATTCCCTCAAGGCGAGAAAGGTCATGTGTACCCAGCAGAGGAGACTTAGCCACCACTGTGCCGTCTGTTCTCCAGAGCTGAAAGTGAGTGGGATGCTCGGCATTTCTAAATTCCGGCATTTGTTGTACTTCGAACTCCAGCTCGATTTCATCATCGTCGATTTCGACAGAGCCCGCCAGTACCTGCGCGATTGATGCGAGAGTTGTATCGAATTGTTCAACCAATGCACTACGAATCACCACATATATAAGCAGGCTGAAGATCGTCAGCAGCAGTATTATCCCGCCAATTATGCCGGCAAGCAAACGAGTTCGGAGTGAGTGTATCAAGATTTTTCTCCCATCATATACCCACGTCCCCGGACAGTGTGAATCAAAGCAGGTTTATTTGGTCGTTCAATTTTTTTGCGTAAATAGCCAACATAAACATCTACCACATTGCTGGACGCAGACGAACTGAACTCATAGACATGTTCCCATATATCCGAGCGTGGTACCAATTGGCCGGCCCTCATAGCAAAGTATTCCAAGAGTGCATATTCCCTTGGCGTAAGCTGAATTATCTCTTGGCCACGCCAGACTCTCTGCTTAGTAAGATCAATCCGCAAATCCTGGATTTTTATACAGGGATTTTTCTGGCGATAGCTGCGGCGCAGTAATGCGCGAACACGTGCTAAAAGCTCTTCAAATGCGAACGGCTTGACCAGGTAATCGTCGGCCCCGAGGTCTAAGCCGTTTACACGGTCTTGCACGGTGTCTTTGGCTGTAAGAATCAGGACATGAGATTTTTTTCCTTGTTCTCTAATCTTCTTGAGGATTTCGAGGCCGTTCAAGCCGGGAAGCATAAGATCAAGGATAATGACATCATACTCGTTACCCATCGCATACCACAAACCCTCCTGACCATCGCCTGTAGTATCCACTGCAAAACCCGACTCGTGCAATCCTTTTGTAAGGGACTGTCGCAAAGGTCGAAAGTCTTCTATAAGTAGTAAACGCATCTGAAGCCTACAATAAGAAAAAAAAGCACCGCTTAGCAATGATATCTTATGGCTTAGCGGTGCATATTTTAGCATCTAAAACTTGATGCGTCAGTACTTTTCCCGTTATTAATCTTCGTCGTCATCTTCATCATCGTCGTCGTCATCATCCTCTACTTCTTTACCGAGAAGAGTTCCATCGGCAGACACTTTTATCTCGATCTCTTGTCCGTCTATGATCACTTCGGCTTCGTAGATTATCTGGCCATTCTCATTTTCCTTCTCGATTTCCTTGATTGTTCCGGTTCCAGCCTCTGCAAGAATGGTAGCCTTGACGGCGGCAGGTACCTGGTCAATTGAAACAAGTTCTTCATCCTCGTCCTCATCCTCATCTTCCTCATCGTCCCCCTCATCATCGTCATCGTCCTTGACTTCCTTGCTGAGTATGGTTCCATCAGCGGCGAGTTTGATCTCGACTTCTTGTCCGTCGATGACTACTTCCGCCTCATAAGTAGTCTGTGGCTTATCCAGCGCAACCAACTCTACAACCGCATAGTTAATCTCCTTGCTGATCTCTTTTACCTCTGCTCCGCCGGCAGCCTGGACAACTGCTGTCTTCACGGCATCGGGAAGGTCAGCCATAGTAACCTCAGCCTCTGTTTCAATTATTGTTCCGTTCGGTGTGACCGTTACCTCAAATTCTTGCCCATCCTTTTTGAGTTCGACCTCATAGACTTTTAATCCTTCTGTTTCCGTTTTAGCCTCCTCGGTGGCTGCTTGGGGATAAAGCTTATTGATTGCCGCCCTTACCGCATCAGGAAGCGAAGCTGTGTCGTCTTTATCTCCATATGCTATTACGCAAGCTACCGCCCCGATAAGTAATGTAATAATAGCCAGCTTTGAGTGTTGACGTTTCATTTCAAGTCTCCTTATGTACAAAAGATCAACAATTTTACTGCCCGCCACTATGGTCAGGCCTGCCGATACGTTTCGGCTTTCTCGACCATGATAGTAGTGATGTTAAGATGAGAGAATTATGAGAAAAATGACTTTTTTTAAGTTTTTTTAAATCCAAAATTTCTTTCTCCGTGTGAATTTGCTGTTCTGATGAAGCATTTGCATGGATATTCGATTTTTTCAAGTCTTTTCTATTAGAACGAAGTAACTGATTCACAGAGAGGTAAAAGTGCTTCAATTTTCTCGTGGCATGTTCTTTGCGTGCTTAACCAAATAGTGCTTCCACGAATGTCGCGGGGTCGAACTCTGCAATATCTTCCGGTTTTTCGCCTAAACCGACGAACTTTACTGGAATATCGAGCTGGTCTTTTATGGCGATGACGATTCCGCCTCGTGCGGTGCCGTCAAGTTTGGCTAAGACTATTCCTGTCACGTTAATCGCCTCTGTGAACATTTTCGCCTGAGATATTGCGTTTTGGCCTGTTGTGGCGTCGAGGACCAGCAATACTTCATGCGGCGAACCGGGAATTTTACGAGCGACCACGTCGCGAATTTTGATTAGTTGCTTCATCAGGTCGGTTTTTGTGTGCAATCGGCCGGCGGTATCGAGAATCAGGATATCAGTATTTCTTGACTGAGCCGCTTCACAGGCATCGAAGGCCACGGCGGCCGGGTCTCCGCCTGTTTTGTGTTTGACAATCTGGACGCCGATGCGTTCGGCCCAAATAGTTAACTGCTCAACGGCGGCGGCGCGAAACGTATCACAGGCGGCAAGCAGGACATTTTTGTTATTCCGGCTCAAGATATATGCAAGCTTGGCGATACTGGTTGTTTTGCCTGTGCCGTTGACTCCGGCGACAAGGACAACGGTCGGGCCGTCCTGTGCCAGATGTAATTGCCTGTCTCGATCCGGCCAATAGCTTTTTATATGTTCCTTTAGAAACGGTACGATATCGTCGGTTGTCGCAATCTGTCGGCTGCGGTAAGCTTCTCGAAGCTCCGAGACGAGCTTGAGAGTTGTCTCAAGGCCGATATCATCGCTTATAAGGGTTTCTTCCAGTTCGTCAAGCAGGGATTCATCGATATTCCTGCCCATACTAAGTACTGTTGAAAGCGAATTTGCGATTTTATCCCGTGTTTTGCCCAAACTGTCTTTGAAATAGCCGGCGGTCTTAGAAAAAATTCCCATAGTCGTGTGCCTTTTAAAAAACTCGCACTTCATCAGATATTCTTATTTCATTCGTTACATTCCTGATGTGTTTCTGATAGTATCGGGTTTTGTAGAAATTTCAAGTCCGGCTAACATTTAATTTTCAAGATGTTCTGTTGGTCCTGAATGGATTTGTAATTTTTTAATTTTTTGCTTAAGAAAAAACTTTGACAAACCAAACAAATCCGGGTATTTTCATTTTCTGCCCCACATAGTTTGAGTTTTAGTCAGCCCCTAAACTGTGTTGGTGGGGGGATATTATACAGGGATGTATTATAGACGATAGATTGCTTTTTAAAAAATGCATCGATTAACAAGGGATGGCGGTGTGGCAACCCACGAAGTTGAAGATATTTTCGCAGATATACTTGAGCGTGCAAAGACTCTTGATCCGACTAATGCCCGCAAGTGGTTCGATAAGTTGACGATTGCACATCTGGATGGGGGTTCGCTTGGTATAAATTGTCCTGATGAAACTGTCCTTCAGTTTTTACAGGAGAATAGTAAAAATAGTTTCACACGGGCGGCCCAGCAGATAACCGGTCATCTTATCGCAGTGAATTTTGATGTTGGGCCTCAAGAAAAGCTCAAGGGCGATACTCGGCGGGACCTGTCCGGTCTTAGACTCCATCCTGATTATACATTTGACAATTTTGTAGTAGGACCGAGCAATCGGCTTGCACATGCGAGCTGTGTTGCTGTTAGTCAATCTCCAGGAAACACTTATAATCCCCTCTTTGTCTATGGCAATTCAGGCCTGGGAAAGACGCATCTTTTGCACGCTGTCTGCTTCGAGGCCCGGCGAAAGTATGAGAACACAGTGATTCAGTTCTTAAGTTGTGAGGAGTTCGTTAATAAATTCATCAGGGCAATCGAGAAAGGAAATCTGGTTGGCTTTCAGAGCCAGTTTCGCAGTGTCGATACTTTGGTTATTGACGATGTCCAGTTTTTACGTGAACGTGAGCAGAGCCAGGAAGAATTTTTCCACACCTTTAATGCGCTCTATAATAACGGCAAACAGATAATTCTCAGTGCCGATTGTCCGCCGGGCAAGATTCCGTCGCTGGAAGCACGCCTTATAAGCAGATTTAGCTGGGGTCTGGTTGCCAGAATTGATCCACCGAGCTACGAAACAAGAGTCGCCATCATCCAGAAGAAAGCACATCTCAGAGGTTTGAGTATTTCTGATGAAATAGCCGAATACATTGCCCGGAAGGTACATGCAAATATCAGGGAACTGGAGGGCGCTCTGACTACTATTTACGCGGTAGCTACCACTACCAACAAGGAAATTAACCTTGAGTTGGCCCAGATTGCTCTGGATGGGCAAATCAAAGCAGCCACCAGACATATAAGTATAACTGATATTATTGGAGTTGTAACAAATCATTTCGATGTTCGCCTTGCGGATTTACAGAGCAAAAAGCGCAGCCAGAGTATTACTGAACCGAGGCAGATTTGTATGTTTTTAGCCAGGAATCTGACTAAACACAGCCTCGAAGAAATTGGTGGGCACCTGGGCGGTCGCGACCATACGACCGTCATGCACGCCTGCAACAAGATAAACCAGGCCAAAGAGACCGATCCGAAAATGAGCGGATTGCTCAACGATCTGACAAAAAAAATCACACAACCCGTCCAGGCGTAAAATAGTAGATAATTGTTAGTGGATACTATTTAGCGTCGAAAGTTCCTCCATTCTCTCGAACCATCTTAGAGGGAAGCGGTTGAAACTCTCCTTTTAATTTTTTAGTCTTTTTTGAAGCTTCTAAGACCAGGCGGAATAATATAATTGAACCGATTTTGCTAAGAAGAACGAAGGAAAAAAATCGGAACAAGAGTAATCATTAACTCAATCATTCCTGCTTATCACGGCGTTGAGCATATCCAGGTAATCGGAGAGCAGCCGTGTGATAAGAAACTCGTTTCGGACTTTTTCTTTTGCTTTTTCACCCATACCCTTAGCTTCATCCGGATTCTTGAGAATATGGATGATTCTATCAGCAAATCCGTCTATATCATACGGGTCGAGGAGGTATCCACTTTCGCCGTCGTTGATTTGTGAAGGTATGCCGCCGACATTTGAAGCAACAACAGGTGTACCTTTCCAGAGGGCCTCTGTGACCGAGAGGCAGAAGCCTTCTTTTGTCGATTTCTGGATGATTACGCTTGAAAATTTCTGGATCGAATTTACCAGGCAATCATTGTTACCAACGACAAACATTACATCCCCTTTATCGACGTATTTTTTTGCCTTGCGGAATGTCCTTGTGTACATCTGGACGCCTTCGGGATCATCGCCTGCCAGGTTGTAGCAAAAGACCAGCCGACAATCGACCTTTTCCTTGACTCTTTTAAATACTTCGAGTACACCTTCGGGATCTTTCCACGGATCAAGCCGAGAGACCTGAGTGATTATCGGCTTGTCTGTTGGAATACCGGCTTTTTTGATATATTCAATTACAGTCTTCTCCGGTATTTCCTTATTCTTATGGTTTAGCGGATTAATTGCCGGGTGTATCAACCTTTGATCGATAGGAAGGTCGTCTTTGTAATATTTCTCACTTGATACAATAATCTGGTCGTACTTGAGCAAAAAGCCCGTAAGGAAATCCCATAATTGTGCATTCGGTTCCGTCAAGTCGATATGACACCGCCATATCCAGGGCTGGCGTTTTCTGTAGGACCTTATTAATGCAAGCGGCTGTGGGTCATGCACAATAACACAATCATGGTCGAAATGGGTAAATCTTGAGTAATTGCCGTTGACCTGTAAATACAAGTTCTTTTTTTGTTCTGTGAGGTTTATCTTCGCGCCCTGGAGAGCATTATGAAAGCTCTTGGTAATCTCGAAGAAATCAGATGTGCCATGCAGAATTCTCCAGCCGGTATCTATACCAACATCGTTCATCAGCATAACTAATGAATAGAGTATCTCCGCAACTCCGCCGCCCATATACGTGCTGTTTACATGCACTATATGCTTGCCATAAAGACCTCTTGCCCTGGCATAAATTTCGGCTAATGTTTTATCCGGTACAATCCCACGGAATTCTTCAAGACTTAACATACTAACTCCTCGCTAATTCTTTGAGTAGCAATCTAATTTCATTCAGAGTATCAACCTGAAACCTTGCGTTTGAGATACCGAGTCCTACTTTAATAGAATAAGCCCCCTTTGGAAGGGCACGAAACATTTCTTCATCGGTATAATCATCGCCGACCGACAGTAAAAAATCCCATTTCTGGTTGGTGGTCCAAAATTTTACCGCTCGGCCTTTATTTACACCGACATTTTTTATTTCAAGGATTTTATTGCCCTCGAAAACACCGACATCAAGATTTTCGGTAAAATTCATCAGGGCACCTCTGAGTTCCTGTCCTCTGATATATGCAAGCTCAGGGTCTGCTCTTCGATAGTGCCAGACTAACGAGAAATCTTTTTCCTCAACGGAAGAGCCGGGTGTTCGATCAGTATAAATATCAAGAATAGGCCTAATGGTGTCTTTCCACTGGGTAGCAAAAGGCTGAGTACTTTCCCATTCTTTATCTCTCGGCTTGATCCAGGCGCCATGTTCAGCAACTAATGACACGTCAAGATTTCCAAGCCATTCTTCCAGCGTTTTCTTATCCCTTCCGCTTATTATTACAACGAAGTTTTTATCATTGCTTGATAGATTCTGCAACAAATTCATAATTTCGTCATCAGGTCCCGCCTGTGCAGGCTTACCCCTGAAACCTACAAGTGTGCCGTCATAATCAAGGAGCAGCAAACGCTTATTGCTTCTGGAAAAATCAGTGATTAATTTGTCTCTTGTGGATTCAGATAGTTTACGCACAGAAAGCTCTTGCTGCGTTTTCTTAATATCAGATAGGGCGTGTAGAAAGTCACTACTCCATCTCGATACGTCATAACGTGCAATTCTTTCCTGCATAAGCTTGTTACGCTCGATTTGTTCTAATAAGGGCATTTCGAGGGCATCTTTAATAGCTCGCACAATTGCCCCTTTATTATTTGCATTAACTATCAGGGCCTCACCCAGCTCACTTGCCGCACCGGTCATCTCGCTGAGAATTAAGACTCCTTTCCCATCGGTCTTGCCTGCTATGAATTCTTTCGCTATCAGGTTCATCCCGTCCCTTAGAGGAGTCACTAATGCCACGTCTGCAACGTTATACAATGCAGCAATTTTATTGAACGGCATAAAACGGTATAGATACCAGACGGGGATATAGCCGATTGCACCGTGTTCGCCGTTTATTCTCCCGACAAGCTGCTCAAGACTGTTCCTGAGTATCTGATAATCCTTAACATCCGTGCGTGAGGGTACAGCGACCATAATTAGTGTCACTTTGCCCTTATATTCAGGATTTTCGGACAAGAACAAATCGAACGCCTCCAATCGCTGGATAATACCCTTAGTGTAGTCAAGCCTGTCTATAGATATGATGATTTTGCGTTTTCCAACTGTCTGAAGTATTTTTCCCACTTCCTTTTTGACGCCGGTATTGTTGATGGCCTGGGAATATTTCCTGTAATCGATACCCATAGGGAACGCATCGATTTTAATAACACGGCTACCCATGCTGACTTGTCCCAGAGTATGTTCAAGGCCTATTATCCTGCAGATACTGCTGAGAAAGTGTCGGGCATAGTCGTAGGTGTGGAAACCTATCAAATCGGCTCCCAATAGGCCGTTGAGAATTTCTTCACGCCATGGTAAAAGACGGAACAATTCAAATGACGGCCATGGTATGTGTAGAAAAAAACCGATTTCCATATCAGAGAATTTTTCTCTGAGAAGCTGGGGAAGCAGCATCAATTGATAATCGTGAATCCAAATGCAGTCTCCCGGCTCAGCGACATCAGCCACAGTCTTGAAAAAAGCCTGATTGACCTGTATATAAGCTTTCCAAAAATGATTCTCCCATACGGTACGTGTGGGAAAGTAGTGAAAAAGAGGCCATATTGTTTTATTGCTGAATCCGAGATAATATCGTTCTATTTGCTTTTCGGATAGAAATACCGGCAGACAACTTTCCGCAGCCAGCTTATCTTTTATTCGTTTTTTATCATTGCAGGTTAACTTTTCGTTTGTTATTCCCGGCCAACCTATCCAGAGACGTTCATAGGATTCGGGAAGTGAAGACAATCCAACGGCAAGCCCTCCGGGGCTGGATCGAAAATTAAACTCACCGGTCCTTTTTGTTATGCTAAACGGTAATCTGTTAGCAATCACAAGCAATCGTCCCATAGTCTTACCTTTCTACAGATTCCTTTTATACCAAACCGACAGATAATCGCAAGCTTAAATCCTGATGAATAAGACTGTTGTGGAAAAGGAACGGCGCGGTTTATATTTATCAGACAACAAAAAGCTTGGATATCACTGCTATTAGCACAGATTTGAAATCACAACGAGTTTGAATGGCAAATTTCACAATGGCGACAAGAGTGTTTTCACGATACTATATTGTCCGTTCTTTCTTGTAATATTGAGTAATCAGGAATCAGTGAACGTGGAATCAGAAAAAGCTACAAAAAAGTCGCTTCGAGTTGCTCTAATAGTCTCCGAACGAACTGTAACTGAGTACCAGGCGTTTCTGGAGCATCTTTTGGTCGGCTTAACAGACGAGTCGATTTCTATAGCTTTATTTTGTCCGCAAAACTGTAATCTGGATTCTATAGTCCTTGGTGCCGCTGAGGTCATCAGATACGAAAACATCGGCTTACCTTTGTTTGACTATTTTAATAAAAGGTTGCTTATTGAGAGTCTTGCAAAATTTAAGCCTACTGTTTTACATTGCCTGTGCGAAACACAGGCTGCCCTTGTACGTCAATTAGCCGGCCGATTGAATTTGCCTTATATTTTAATGATTAATTCTCTGCGGGAACGGTGGAGCAGGTTAGCCATTTCATCGAAACAATGCGTAAAAGTTGTTGTACCTGCTCAGAGTATCGCGGCTAATTTCGCCCGGATTTATCCTCGTCTTGCTGATCAATTACAGCAAATAAATACCGGCACTTTTACAGATCGAACCCGCTGCTGTTTTTCCGAGTCTTCCAGGATTACAACGATTGTAACGGCTCATCCCTTTCGTAATGCCGATGAATTTGAGAACTTATTTAGTGCTCTCAGGCATTTGCGTATTGAAGGCCATGAATTTATGATGGTAATCATCGGCGGTGGGCGAGCAGAGAAAAAACTGTGGAAATTATTGGCTGCATTGGGGCTATTACAGATTGTTACTATTGTTCCGAGAGTGACGCCATGGAGGCAGGTTCTTAGTGCCGGTGATATCTTCATACAACCTCAGCCAACCAACACCTTCAATGCCTTGTTGTTGGAAGCAATGAGTGTCGGAACCGCTGTAGCGGGTTGTAGAGGAGGAGTTGATGATTTAATCATTGAGAACGAAACAGCGGCTGTATTTGATCCGAACGATGAGCTTAGTATTGTCGGGAGCCTGCAACTGCTGCTTAGCAGACGCGAGTTTGCTCGCAAAATCGCCAATAATGCAAAGGAATATTTGAGAATAAATTACTCTGTAAGCAATATGATATCAAAAACTCTCCAGCTTTATAACGAAGTATAACGGTAATTTATTTCTATTTGTTTTAGCAGAAAAAAGTTGCTAAGAGAAGCTTGACAGGTGCTTTGCTTTAATGTAATAGATTGATTATATTAGGAAAATATCGAAGCTAAAAGGAGTGCAAAGATGCGAATCAAACAAATCCTTCTAATAATCACCCTTACCGGAATTACTATAATTGGCCAGGGCTGTGTCGCTGCTGCAGTTGGTATCGGGGCTGCCGGAGCCGCCGGTACTATTGCGTATGTCAAGGGCGACCTGGAAGCAATAGAACCGGAGAATCTCGATGTTGTTTATGAAGCGACTGTAAAAGCGGTCAAAGACCTTGAGCTAAGAGTAATTTCCAAAACAAAGGATGCCCTCACGGCCAATATTTATGCACGTGATGCACAGGATAAAAAGGTTAATATAACACTTCAAAGAACGACAGAGCAGACTACCAAGGTTTCTGTTCGAATTGGTACGTTCGGAAACGAAACGAAATCAAGACTCATATATCAAAAGATACACGATTACCTCTGACAGTAAAATAAATCAGGGGCAGAGGGGGCAATTAGGTCAATTCAATATCAGCAGGTTTCTGTAGAGATAAAACATCGATAGTAACCAATAACGAACCGAGGCGGGAAGCCTCATTGAGAGCCGAAGGATGTTTTTCGATACTACCGCGTTCATCAACTTTGTTGACAAACAAACCGGCAATATATTGCATCTGGAGTGAATCAAAATAAGCTTTCATCGTCCTTCGGATGCTATCGAATTGCTTAGTGCTTTTTGAGCCGCCTACAGCGATAACCATTGCACGACGATCGCGTTCGGGATTGAAAAGCTGTTTTTTTAGCACGTATTTATGCGCCCAAAGGCACTGGCCACGGTCGATAAGCATCTTGGCCTGGGCACATACGGTCATAAAGAATACAGGTGTAGCAAAAATCAGATGATCGGTATTGAGTAACTTTTCAAGAAGCTGAGGATAATCATCTTCCACAATGCATCTGCCTGTGGCGTAACAGGCATTGCACTCGGTGCATGGACCGATTTTGTAGTCGGTCAGATGGATATATTCAATTTGAGCACCGGTCGATTCGGCACCATCCAAAGCCCGGCGCAAAAGTATATCGCTGTTGCCATTTGTTCTCGGGCTTGTGGAAATTCCAAGCACTTTTACTGACATATAGAAATCCTAAAATAGTTTTATACCGGATTATCACCCCTGCAGGAAGAATATTATGCGGCAATATTTTCACTCCACAATAGGTCGAATACTTTTTCGGGAAGACCTGGGTGATTGTGGAGTTCCGAAGTCATATGATGAGCTACGACCCAGCCTCCAGGTTTGCCCGGTCTGTGTGTCGATAACAAATACAGCAAGCTCGTCGGTTCCTGCGGCACAACATTCGTATTTACCCCTGCTGTTGTCATTTCTGCCGGCGGCACCGACTGCGAGCATCAGGCACAATACCAGCAAAAAACCAATAGCTACACTGGAAAAGCCCAGGTTCCATTTTTGTATGTTTTTTTTGTAATTCATGTTCATAACTCCTTGTGTTTATATGCCGTTATTCAACATCAAAACGGCTATATTACTATTTGTGAGATATTGTTTCAAATTGTTTTTCGTGTAAGTTCAGATATGATAGAGGCTAATATCACATGTTCAAAAAAATTCAAGAATACGAATATTTAATGCCGATTATTAGTATTGATACAAGCAAATGAGTGGCTCTGGATAATGACCAATCCGGCCATGTTAGTTTGAACTTATTTTGTCTATTCTTTGTGTTTGCACGCAGGTCAGATCGTAATCCGGGCAAAATAAGCAAGGGCTAAAAAAAATACGGAAAGAGCCACATGAATATAGGGAGAGCCTCAGGGCTCTCCCATTTTTTTGTCCTGTCAAACTAAATTCCGCTTTTAATAAACCACAGGCATTTTCACTTATGTGAAGCTTTTCTACATATGCTAATCGGTAAGTTCTACGAAACAGAGCTAATGTTTTTTTCAGAGCGAGGTCGAGCTTGAAGATTCAAAATGGGAGGGTTGACACAAGCCATGACGGGGCGTATGATTTGCTGCAAAGAGATTTATTCCTGGAGTAATTAAAATGACCAAGGCAGAAAAGAGCTGGGAAAAGCGGTTAGCCGGGCAGCCGGACCAGATGACAATTGATTTTGTTGAGTCGCTTTCGGTAGATAAGCGTCTGTATAAGTACGATATCGTCGGATCGATTGCCCATGCGCAGATGCTGGCTGATCAGAAGCTAATCACCAAAGATGAATTCAGGCAGGTAAAAGACGGTCTTATCGAAATCAGTGAGGAAATTGCAGCAGGGCGGTTCAAATTCGAAAAGAAATACGAAGATATTCATATGGCAATCGAGACCGCACTGGTCGACAAAATAGGCCCGGCCGGGAAGAAACTTCATACCGGCAGGAGCCGCAACGACCAGGTAGCCACCGACATTCGGCTCTGGATGCGGGATGAAATTGAGATCCTGCAGACTAAGATAACGCTGCTTCAAAAAGCATTCGTCAAATCAGCGAGTAAATATACCGACGATATTATGTCGGGTTACACACATCTCCAGCATGCGCAGCCGGTTTCTATTGCATCTTATCTGTTGAGTTTTGTAGAGCGGTTCGAGCGGGATTTTATTCGCCTGAAAAACTGTAAAACCTTATTAAATATTTCGCCTTTAGGCAGCGGGGCACTTGCCGGCTCGACACTGCCGTTAGACCGTAAGAGCACGAAAGAACAATTGGGATTTTCCGATATTATCTATAACAGTATTGACGCTGTCAGTGACAGGGATTTCTGTGCCGAGTTTATTTTCGATTGTGCGCTGATAGCTACTCATCTTTCGAGCCTGGCCGAGGATATGATTCTATATTGTTCCAGCGAATTCGGATTTCTGTCCGTCGATGATGCCTACTGCACGTCGTCGAGTATGATGCCGCAGAAACGAAACCTCGACGTGGCAGAACTGATACGCGGCAAAACCGGTCGCGTTTACGGCTCTTTGATGGCTATGCTGACAATTCTCAAAGGTCAGCCGTCAGGATATAATCGCGACCTGCAGGAGGACAAGGTTCATATTTTCTCTGCCGCCGACACAGTCGAAGCCTGTTTGGATATGGCGTGTGCTATTGTCTCACACAGCAGGTTCAATACTAAGAATATTTCAGCCGGTCTGGATAAAGGATTCTTGGATGCCACTGCTTTTGCGGAGTATCTGGTCGGAAAAGGAATCGCATTTCGCGAAGCGCACGGAATTGTCGGATCTTTGGTCGCCGAGTGTGAGAAGCAGAATAAAAAGTTAAGCGAGCTTGCTTTGGACCAGTTAAAACAACATTGCCCTGTGATTGAAGCAGATGTGTATGAAAGTCTGGATGCAGCGAATGTTGCCAACAAGTATGTCACCGAAGGAGCAGCCGGACCCAAACAGGCGAAAAGACAGATTGAGTATTGGACCAAACAGTTGGGACAGCGATGAGCGCGACCGAAGATGAAATAACCGGCTGGTTCGCACGCCAGAGTAAATTACCCAAAGAAGTTTTTCCCATCGGAATCGGCGATGATATGGCACAGATTAGATTCGGCAATGAATCCGTCCTTGTTACTACGGACATGCTGCTGGACGGCGTGCATTTCGACCTGAGAAAAGCAACTTTGAAACAAATCGG
>CAZMWN010000020.1:0-965 GCA_964569935.1 uncultured Pirellulales bacterium | reverse complement strand
GCAAGTGGGATATAAGGCTATGGCGGTCAGCCTGAGCGATTGTGCGGCGATGGCAACAATACCCGTTGCCGCAGTGGTATCGGTCGGTCTGCCCGCAGGTTTCGGCGCCGAAGAACTAAAAGAGCTTCACTCAGGCATTATCGAAGCAACAGAGAAATTCAGTTGTCCTCTCGTAGGAGGTGACATTACAAGCTGGAAAAGCGAAAAGCCGTTCGTAATAAACGTGGCAATGCTCAGCAAGCCGGCGAAAAACGAGCCGGTAAAGAGGTCCGGCGCAAAGGTCGACGACAGCATTTGCGTAACAGGCGCGCTGGGCGGTTCCGGATTCGGAAAACACCTAAAATTCGTACCGAGAATTAAAGAGGCGTTAAAAATCGCCCAAACGGTAAAAGTAAATTCAATGATTGATATCAGCGACGGACTCGGCATCGATTTAAACCGAATCTGTCGGCAAAGCGGAGTCGGCGCCGTTATAGAAGAAGCACGGATACCAATTTTAAACGAAGCAAAGAAAACCGATAATCCGCATGACTGCGCCCTGAACGACGGAGAAGACTTCGAGCTGATCGTCGTGCTGGCCGGCGACGCTCCGGCCGACGTGTGCCGGCGACTGGGACTGCTCCCGCTCGGCGAGATGACCACCGACCGCAAGTTGACAATCCGCCACGCCGACGGACAGCGCTCCCCACTCGAGATCCGCGGCTGGGAACACTTCCGTGAGTAACGTGATCGAGTTCCATTCGCGCGGCGCGCAACAGACCCGCGAGGTGGGACGCTTGTTGGGCACGACGCTGGCGGGCGGCGAGGTCATCGAGCTGTGCGGTCCGCTGGGGGCCGGCAAGACCCAATTCGCCAAGGGGCTGGCGTTGGGGCTGGGTGTTTCCGAGGACGAGCCGATCACCAGCCCGACGTTCGTGCTGGTGCGCGAGTACGCCGGGCGGCTCACGTTCTACCATTGTGACGCG
>CAZMWN010000019.1:0-23149 GCA_964569935.1 uncultured Pirellulales bacterium | reverse complement strand
GTTTCTTTAGAGTATTCTCCATTATCTCATGAACAACAAAAATCAGTTGTGAATGTAGTACAAAGTCAGTTGCTGACTCCTTATGGACTTAGAACTTTGGATCCGTCATCGAGTAACTATAAACCCAAATACACCGGGCCACTACAACAGCGTGACGAGGCTTACCACCAGGGTACCGTCTGGCCGTATTTAATAGGTCCGTTTGTTGAAAGTTATTTGAAGGTCCATCAATTCGACAAGGAGAGTAAGAAACGGGCTGCTGAATTCATTCTGCCTTTGCTCCAACATCTAAACGACAATGGTTGTCTTGGAAGTGTCTCAGAGATTTTTGATGCAGACGCTCCTCATGAGCCTAAAGGGTGTTTCGCTCAAGCCTGGAGTGTAGCGGAACTGATAAGGGCATATTTATTGATAAACACCTGAATCCTTTAGATACATACTGTATTACTCATCACGTGAGACCCTGTTATTTTGCAAAGAGTCGATCAGAGACAAAAGCGAATTTTCTACCTGCTTAAAAGTCGGACGTTTTATAGTTCTTTTAGAGCGTGACATCATTAGTAAATAATCAAAGTTGACTGGTATCCCGTTCTGGTTTTGCCGAAAAGCTTCACGCAGTAATCGTTTCAAGCGATTACGTATAACTGCATTGCCGTGAATTTTACCAATAGAGACACCTAATCGAGGAAAGCCACAGTCATTCTCGACCATATACAGAATGAGCAGGTCATTACGTGCACACCGACCATGAGCCATAACGGCCTTGATTTGCTCGTTACTAACAAGCCTCTTTTTCTTTGATAAAGTAAGACGTTTCAAAATTTCGCCTTTACCAAAAAGAAATTAACAAAACTCAACTATAGAGAAATAATTCCTATATTGAATGTCCTTTTACCCTGTTCGGCGTTCGAACGCCTGATACAGTAAATCCAGCTCTTCGGTTTTATCTTCAAATTTTTGCTGTAATTCTGCAAGCTGCCCGGGATTCTTATATATAGTAGCGTCACCAAAACATTCCCTCAAGTCGACCAGCTCGTGTTCAAGTGCCGTTATCATCTCCTCGATTTCTTCAATGGAATATTTGTTAAAACGTTTAAGCTCTTCAGGTGTTTTTGATGGCTTTTTGCCCTTGGCTCCAGCCGGCCGACGTTTCCGGCTCTTAGTAGCATTTGTATTTTGTTTGTCCTCCTGCGTTTTAGTCCGCTTGCGAACTAAAGAGGCATAGTATGAATATACGGGTTTTACATTAACGAATTCAGTTCTGCCAAGGCATCGTTGTCCCAACTCATCCATACCAACCACTATCAATCTATCTATGATACGATCCAGAAAATACCGGTCATGACTTACTACAATCATAGTCCCTGCATAATCGGCCAAAGCGGCCTCTAATGTTTCCCGACTGGCAATATCCAGATGGTTGGTAGGCTCGTCCATTATAAGCACATCCGGTTCAGCTAAAACCAATTTGCACAGCATCAGGCGATTTCGCTGGCCTCCGCTCAAATCTTCGCAAAGCTTGAACACATCGTCACCTGTGAAAAGAAATGCACCAAGCCGGTTTCGTACCTGCTCGGAAGAAAGTCCGGGATTAACGCTCAAGGCCTCGTCCAGAACGCTCCTGGACGGCTCCAGCACGTCCCCATGCTGGTCGAGATAACCGACGCGAAGATTCCTGCCGATTCGAATACCGCCGGCTGACGAGTCAAGCTCGCCCAGGGCCAATCGTAAAAGAGTGCTTTTACCCGTGCCGTTTGGTCCGGTGACACCGAAACGTTCACCTCGGAGAACATCGAACGTCAGATTTTCAAATAACGTCAAATCGCCGAATGATTTACTTAAATCCTCGCATCGCAGTACTAAATCACTACTATGGTCTTTTTTGCCGAACGAAAAATTAATTATTTTTTGTTGAGAAGGTTTATCTAAAAAATCGGGATTCTCTTTTAGCAACCGTTTCAATTGAGTTTTTCTGCCGCGAGCTGTCTTTCGCATCCCTTCCTGGTCTTTGTTGCGGGCGATAAAATCCAAAGTCCGCTCGACCATCTCAACACGCCTGACATGCTCACGCTCTTTCTGCAGTCGCAGGGTCTCTCTGGTTTGGACGTAGTTGCTGTAATTGCCCTTCCAAATTTTTGCCTGACGGTTTTCGACCTCGATTATCTTACACGATATTTTATCCAGCAGGCACCGATCGTGACTGATAATAATGGCAGAGCCGTTATAACCGACCAAAAATTTCTCCAACCATTCTGTCGCCTGCATATCCAGATGATTAGTCGCCTCGTCCAGAAGCAGCAAATCCGTTTTCTGCATTAAGACCTGAGCCAATCCCAGCCGTGACAACTGTCCCCCGCTAAGGGCCGAAGTTTTCGCCTGATGCAGTTCGGGTTCAAAGCCCAGGCCCGCCAGGGTAATTTGAATATTTGTTTCGTATCCGTAACCACCGGCGATTTCGAAGTCGTGACATAAACGGTCGTACTGCTTCATTTTCGCCTTCAGCTTTGAGCCGCTTAGCTTTTCCATCTCGTGCGATACGTCATGGATGGCCTGTTGAAGGCCAAGCAGACCCTCGAGGCCGGCATGCATTTCTTCCAGAACCGTCCGAGTACCGCTGAAAGTCGCTTCCTGCGGCAAATAACCGATACGCAGGCCTTTTTGAGTGGATATTCTGCCGATGTCCGGCTTGATTTGCCCGATGATAAGTTTCAGGATGGTACTCTTGCCTGAGCCGTTAACGCCTACCATGCCAACTTTTTCGTTAGGATGAAGCTGGAGATTCAACTTATCCAGGACAACCTCCGGGCCGAAAGATACATGAATGTCACTTAATGTTACTATAGCCATAATAATATGTTATCGGTTTAGGCATTAAATTTCAAGCTTCTTAAAGCAGTGTTGCAATTGTATGGAAGTGTTTATAATCTTTTAATCACCAAATTTATTCTCGCTATTTGAGTCTATACTTTCGCATTTGTTTTCTAAATTGCTTTGAATCCCCTACCAGCTTATCCATAGCCTGCCAGAATTTTTTGCTGTGGTTTTTGTGTTTCGTATGCACCAGCTCGTGCAGAATGACATAATCCTGCAGCTCCTGCGGCAGCCGGACCAGCTTCATATTCAAACTGATATTATCCTTGGAGCTGCACGAGCCCCATCTTGTCCGCTGGTTCCTGATAAATATTCGATTATAGGTAAATCCGTGTTTGCCGGCTAAGTAATTCAGTCTCTCAATCAAGTACTTTTTAGCTTTTCTTTGTTCGATGGCGGATAATTCGAGTGGTGGTTGACCCTGTTGATTTTGTCTTTGTATTTGAATTCTCTGGATTTTTTCAAGGCTCTTCTTTACCCACGGGATTTTGGTTTGGAAGAACTTTTTTGCGGCAGTCAGAGTCACTCCTCTGGGAATAGCAACTCTTATACTTGAATCGTGTTTGATTGTAATCGAAAGATGCTTTGCCCTTTTGGAAAAAACAAAGTGTACAACACCGACAGGGGCGATGGCTATTGTTGTACAATTTACATGTTTTTCACAAATTTCAGTCGTTTTCTGCTTTTCAGTCATATTTATTCAAAAGAACCATATAAAAATTCTCATTACACATAATAGCGAAAAATTTGTTTTGTTTGACTCTTTTTAATCTGTCTTCTGTGTTCTGCATTCTGATATTAAATTGGCTTCGTTTGGGTTCGTTTTTACTAAGTGTCCAATCGCTATATTTGAGATAAATCCTTATTAACAATATATTTATACCAACTTGACTTTTTTAAAATTGGGTTTGTTTTGCAAAAAAAAGGCCGATTTGTAGAGAACTCTCGACATTTGTCGAATTCACTTGAAGGTACAGAGGCACAAAGGAACTTGGGCACAAAGTTACTTTGCATCTTTGTTACTTTGAACCTTTGTGCCTCAATGTTGAATTTTACATTTTGAATTTTGATTTGCTTTCTCCGCTATTCCCTATACCCTATCCCCTGCGAACTATCCTTAGTTCATTGCGTATTATACCCGCATCCGCCTAAAATGCAAGTGAAAAACTGTAAATTGTCCTTTACTTACCATTGTCATGTCAAACAACCGGGGGGCAGCCATTGAATGAGTGACATTAATAAAGTCGATGGACAGAACATTACCAATTTTTAGGCAGCCGCTTGCCCCACCCTACCATTAAAGCGACGCAGAATGGAGCCGAAGGGGATCGAACCCTCAACCTCTGCATTGCGAACGCAGCACTCTCCCAATTGAGCTACGGCCCCTGTAAAGACAATTTCTATATTTTGGATTCCCGCTTACGCGGGAATGACAATTTAAAACTGCCACTTATCATAGCAGGTTATTTCATCTATGGACAGTCGATTCGGTTGTTTTGCACTATCGGCCGGATAACCGACCGCCATCAGCTCGATAATATTTATATCGTCAGGAATACCCAATATCGTCCTGACTTTTTCTGATTTAAACGAACCTATCCAGCAAGTCGCCAGTCCTAACTCAGTTGCCTGCAGGCAGATATGTTCGAGTGCAATAGAGACGTCAATAGGCCCGATTGCCTGCCCGCATTGCATGACATAATCATCGTTACTGCATGCGACTATGATTGCACCGGCTTTGACAAAAACTTCCGGCCGGTTGGTCGTCGTTGCGACCTCGGCTTTAATTTCTTTGTCCGTTACAACTACGAAGCGCCAATCCTGCGTATTTTTCGCTGAAGGTGCCAATCGGGCCGCCTCTAAGAGTTTATCGAGTTTTTCCTGCTCTATGTTTTTTTCCTGATACGAACGGCAGGAATATCGTCTCTTTATAGCTTCAAATACTGTCATTAAAAAATACCTTATATTCAACTGGTTTAATCGCAGATTAATCAACGAACAGATAAAAATATAAGAGAAAAATTTCCTCTTTGCAATATGTTTTCTGTTTTATTATATCAGCGTCCGTCCCATTTGAAAATCTGTCCCTGCTCGATTTCTACCCGGCGTGATGCTCTTCCACAGCGCAAGTTACACGTATTCCCTCCAAGCGAATGTATCGTAGCCAGAATAAGTCTTCTGTTTTGCCATTCTATATCTACTTCGAATCCGCCGCGGGCACGAAGCCCTGTTACCGAGCCGCTCGGCCAGGCATTTGGCAGTGCGGGAAGTAAAACAATTTCATCGGTGTGGCTTTGAAGTAGCATTTCCGCAATGCCCGCTGTACCTCCGAAATTGCCGTCGATTTGAAAAGGCGGGTGTGCATCGAACATATTCGGATACGTATTGCCGGCGATTGCATCAACGAGCAAACTATGAGCATGGTCGCCGTCATAAAACCGCGCCCAGCAATTAATCTTCCAGGCCTTGCTCCAGCCGGTTCCACCATCGCCTCTGAAAATCAGCGATTGTTTTGCTGCCGCGAACAACTCCGGCGTCCGAGACGTAATCTCCCAACCCGGGTACACAGCCCAAAGATGGGAAATATGTCTGTGCTGGTCATTTCGTTTATCAATATCTTCGAGCCATTCCTGGAGCTGACTGTATCGGCCGATTTGATTCGGTGCTATCTGAGTACGCATTTGAGTGAGTTGTTCGGCGAATTCTTCGTCCACTTCGAGTATTGTCGCTGCTTTTACAGTATAGTCGAAAAGACTTCGAATAATCTGATGGTCCATTGTCGGGCCTTTTACCAATCCGCCGTGTTCGGGAGAATTGGATGGTGTGCTTACCAGCCATCCGGTATTCGAATCTTCAACTAAAAAATCCACGAAAAACTGAGATGCTTCCTTAACTACCGGATAAGCTCGTTCGGCAAGAAATTCCTTATCGCCGGTGAATAAGTAGTGCTCCCACAGGTGGTGACACAGCCAGGCGCCGCCGGTGACCCAAATACCGTGGTCTGAGGCATTGATTGGTGCTGTACCGCGCCAGAGGTCGGTATTATGGTGCAGCACCCATCCACAAGCACCATAATGAGCTTCGGCGGTCTTGCGACCAGAGACAACGCAATCATCGATAAGGTCGAAAAGCGGTTCATGGCACTCAGACAAGTTACAAATCTCCGCCGGCCAGTAGTTCATCTCTGCGTTGATGTTCGTGGTGTATTTACTTTCCCACGGCGGTTTGAGCGAGTCGTTCCAGATTCCCTGAAGATTGGCGGGTTGCGTGCCGGGCCGGGAGCTGGCGATAAGCAGATACCGTCCGAACTGAAAATATAGCGTTTCCAATTGCGGGTCGGAAATATCCGCCGCATTTTTAATTCTTTGATCGGTGGGGAGATTAGCCGCCTCCGTGGTTCCGAGGTCCAGCTTGACCCGATGGAAAAGCTGTTGATAATCCCGGACATGGGCATCGACGAGCATATCGAAGGATTTTCCGGAAACCGCTTCGATTGTTGCCTCACAACGGGCCGTCGGATCGCCGCCGACGTCCTGAAAGTTATTGAAACTGGTGTGGCCGGCCAGAAGCAGCATAGCTGAATCGGCATTTTCTACGGTAATGGCCTGGTCGGTAATAGTCACGTCGCCGCCCTGGGCAACCACCTGCAATCTTGCCTCGAATGTGATGACGCCCTCCGTGACTTTGCCGGTCATAATCAATTGATCATCGCCATAGGCTTTTATTTCTATCGATTCGTGCGGACTGTCCAGCGTCGCTGTGAAGCTTACCTGCCCGGATTTATCCGAGGACATACGCCATACGATGACCTGGTTGGGATAACTGCTGAACGTTTCGCGTTTGTATATCGTCTGCCCAATATTGTATGTTACAGTGGCTATTGCTGTATTTAAATCCAGCTCACGTTTG
Source organism: uncultured Pirellulales bacterium (assembly GCA_964569935.1). Lineage (GTDB taxonomy): Bacteria > Planctomycetota > Phycisphaerae > Sedimentisphaerales > Anaerobacaceae > JAFGPS01. The sequence goes on along the minus strand of CAZMWN010000019.1, from coordinate 16,369 downwards.
TAATCAGATATATTATCATGATTTTGGAAAGAAATGCGGAGATTTCCGAACGGCTGATAAGCCTTTTGCCGCAACGGCACGCTCATGAACTCTCTAAAGGCAAGGTTTTCGGCTTCATCCTGTTTGCCTTCGTCCAGCAACCTGCGAATTTCGGGCAGAAATTTCACCGCCCCTTCATGCTGATATTCATGCGGCTGGCCCTTCCATATCGTGTCTTCGTTAAACTGCAACCTTTCTTCTTCAATACCTCCGAATACCATCGCTCCCAGTCGGCCGTTTCCGATTGCCAGAGCTTCTGTCCACTCAGAAGCCGGCTGCAGGTACCACAAAACCAACTCGTTCGCAGAGACAATAGAAACCAGAAACAACACTGTTAAAATACAGAATATTATCTTTCTCATACATTCACCCATTTTTAAGTATCAATAAATTTAACGAACCAATTCGAGAAGTTCATGGGAAGATAAACTAACATCGGGATTGAATTTTTCCGATGCCATATACGACAAAAGACTGTGTCGAAGCTGGCGGGCTACCGGCCTTGGTTCCAAATCACTTCGAATATCGATAGTACAAAGCATAAGCCGGCCCTGCTCGATACGGGCCTCAAAAAGCAAGCCAAGTTTGCGGGCGTTATTCCAGTCATCGATTGGTTGAATGATTGGCACCAGATCATCCGGTAAATTGTTCATAATCAACGGCTTGCAATGATCGAGCAAATCCTGCCATTGCCAGTTACTATGAAAATCTGTGGGAAATAAATCAAACGCAGAATGCTCCGGATCGCAAAGGATACCCATCGTGTGTACGGTCTTTTTCGGGAAAGTAATCAGGTTCCAGAAAATCGGTTGAAAAGTCCCCACTGTTTTACCACCAACCTGTTCTTTATCGAGTATCAGCAGTACACATCCCCCATCTCGGAGTTTTGTTAATGCCTCATTCGCATCCTGAGTGACAAGAACATCTTCCGTATCATTGTCCATCAGTTGTGCAGGATAGACCCAAATGTCCCAGTCATTGACATAATTTGTTCCCTGGAGCCGTATCTCAAGATTGAGTTTTGTCGCTTCCTTAAGATTATTCAAAAGCACAGCGATTTCACCAGCACGTGTCAGCCCCTCGGTCGCAATAGTTCCGACAGTAAGTTCGCCGTTTGCAACAGAGCGACCGCTTGATTTGCATAAAGCCCACTGGATAGTGACATTAGTTAAATCTTTCGAGCTGTAATTTGCCACATCGACGACGGCATCAAAGATCTCATCGGAAGTAAATATGCGTTTTTTCATTCTCGCCATCGGTACAACGTCGTTGCAGAATCTTCGATACTGCTCCGGCGTAATATAACCTTTGCTCTGCCATAGCGCATTAAGCACACCAACCGGAGCCGTCCCCTGACCGGGAAAATCATGTAAATCGAGCAGTTGAAAACCGGCAAAGCCCGGAGTTCGCAGGGCCGCTTCAATCTCCTGCTTATAAAGCAAACTCTGGAACTTACCGGAAGACATTAGAAAATCATGTGCAAGATTCGCCATGTCGGCCTTTTCAAGCTTGTCACGAAAGATAGCCATATTTTTTGCCTTTAGAACGCCGGTATATTGATTCTCCTCCGCAATGTCGGGATATACACACCACTGGCCTATTTCATGTCCGATGACAGGCACAGGACGAGCATCGATATGCTCACGATAGTCGTCAAATGTCTGAGGGGGCTGATCGAACTTTAATGTTTTCCAGCGCTGAAGGCGGACGGCATGTTCAATCGAATACTGATTTTCCTTTATCTGCGGCCATCCCGCACCGGCGACATAGAATCTCCTGTTATCTTTAGCTTTAAGAGACTCAAGGAGTTTACCGAGAAACTGTTCCCGATTGCGGCCGCCCGGTTCGTTGCTCGGTGAGAAAAAACAGAATGACGGATGATTACCATAGGCTTTAATCATACCGTCGATTTCTTTGTATATCCATACATCGAGAGTGGTGCCGTCACCAAAAGCCGCCCAGCAGGACCCTTCAGCCTGCAAATAGAAACCCTCTTGGTCCGCCGCCGCAAAAGCCGCCTCCGGCGGGCACCAGGAATGAAACCGAAAGTGGTTCAGGCCATGTGCTTTGGCTATACCGATAATGCGTTTCCACTCGGCTACATCTGTCGGGGGATAACCATGTTGGGGGAAGATACAACATTCCAGAGTCCCTCGCAGAAAAATCTTTCTGCCGTTTATCGTAAACTGTTTATCTCGAATACCAAGCTTGCGCATTCCAAAAGTAACAACTTTCTCGGCGTCAAGATTTATACCAGTGAATCTTAGTTCGAGTCGATACAGCGCAGGTGAATACTCGTCCCAGAGCAAACAATCCTGTCCCATTGGATGAACAAATGTCAACTGTCCCCCCTGTTCGGTCCAATCCGCGGTAATGGTTTGCGAATTTGTGGTATGTTTCGTTGGACTATTGTCACTGACTGCCCTGACATTTATACTGCCTGAACCGGCTTTTCCTGTTCTGTTACCGAGCTCGACTTCAACCTTGATTTGTTTGTTTTCGATATCGGGAAATATCTGAACATCTTCGAACCATATTCTCGGCGTTGTATATAATTCAATTCGGCCGGCTATACCGTTCCAATTCGATTGGGTCTGATCTGAAATACTGTGAGCATCCATGCCGACAGGAACGACTACACTGTTATCGACTCGAATCGTAAGGCGATGTTGTTTGCCCGGCCTGCATATATCCGTCAGGTCGTATTCGTGCGCCGAACCGAGTGTTTCACGAACTCCGGCCTGCCGGTCGTCCACCCAGACCGTGGTTTGCCAATGGGGACGTTCAAGGAAAAGAACAATGCGTTTGTCCGCCCAATCCTCAGGTATATTTATTTGCCGTTGATACCATGCTGGGCCTACGTAATAACGCTCGGGAGTCAGCCAGAACGGGCACTTGAAGTCCTCTGATTGAATATATTCGGTGAATCGTGGATCATCTAAAAGCTGCATTCCAATACGGGTTGTCCATTGTGTTTTCGCAGAAGGTTTTTCTCCGAATCCCTGTTCCTGCAATGAACCGGGCAACTTAATTGACTCAGATAATGGTCGGTTAAACCATTGACCTGTAATTCCAACATCATTCGGATCCAGCTCGAAAGACCACACTCCTGATAAATCGATATGTTGAGCCTTTGCGCAGGTGAGTGACATTAAAATAATAGCCATGAACGCAACAATCTTTTTCATAATGTGCCTCTTATCTCATTTCAAGAATGAATGTTTGCTCTGCAGAAGCCTTTATTCCAAGCAATTCCGCTGTCAAATCTTCTGTAACGTCCGGACGCTTTTGCACAAAGACTTCTTGCTCTTTTTGCCATGGGGAAATCACAAGTACAAGTTCTGAATCAGGCTTGGCGAGCTCTTTTTTCCAGCGTTTAATGCCTACCTCCCAGTCGGTCTTTGACCAGAAGTTATCAGCTACAAGCGAACCATTAAGATACAGCCGAGCCGTGTCGCCTATATATTCAAAACGAACAAGAACGTCACTTACTGAATTCCAGTCGATTTGGCCGAATTTGATACGCCAAGCTTTAGGCGGAGCATCTTCTTTTCTAAAAGGATAATCCCGGTCTGCCGCCGGTATTTCAGCGTTTGCCTGTGAAGTCACGGAAACCTGCGGCAATTTTCGAGCCGGCAAAATATATACTGAAAATTCGCCTTCTCTCTGCGGATTTATGCGTTTTCCTTGATATGTTAACGCCTGACCTGTAGGCGGGTATATACGAAGTGGAACAGGATGAGATTGACGGGTTCTAAGTTTCATAGAATCACCGCTTTGCCACAACTCGATTGGGCAGATGGCCATGTGGCGTCTGCCAGCGATGTTAATCTTCCATGCATTAAGGCCATCCTCTTCGGACAAGAGCAGGATTTCAATCTTAGCCCCGTTTTGTGTCGTCATACTACGGATTTGACCATTTTCAATAACAGGCTTATTAATCCCTGTGATGTTGAACTGTGTCTCAATCCCGGGCAAACGCGCCATAATCAATCGAGTCACTTCTCCATCCTGCCAACGCATCAGCGGTTGTGCCGTTGCATAAACCAAAGTCGCATCTGCTATCGACATATTGACAGGGAAAATGCCTATGCTTTTTGATGGAATTGTAACAGGTTTGTCGGGAAAGAGCAGTTCATTTTCTCCAAGAGTCACGGCAAACTGTATGTTCTCACGGGCCGGCATATCCAGGTATCGTTGATGATTATTGAAAAACAAAAAACCCTGCCGCCCTTTGGAGCGCAGGGCATATCGCAATATGGAAGGATCCGCAGCTCCAGGTCTTTCTTCGGGCAATGTGGGAATCATTTGCGCGAGGTCCTGACCAAAATCACGGATGAACTGGTGCAATCGTTTGAGTGCATAATAGGAAGCATTGGTTTTTCCATATTCCTGAAGCGGGGCCTGGAAATCGTAAGATACAAGCGGCATGTCACCTTCTACAAGCCGTCCGCTTTGGCCTAATGGCTGCGAACCACCATGATACATATAATAACCAATCATATTGGCCCCTTCACCCAACCGGCACAGGGCCATTGCCTCAGTATCCCTGGATTCGAGGGTCGGACGCCGCAGGATTTTATGGTGCATACCGCCACCCAATTCGGCCGTGGCAAAGGGATAGCGGGATGGGTCATACCGCCACCTTTCCTGTTTAATACGGCTCGTTACCATGTCACTGGCTACATTTGTATTAACGACCAGGCTAATTAAATCGGAAAAGAGAAGTTCACTGAATGGAGGAAGCTGATCAGTCCCAGCAGCCCAAAACGGGTCAACGTATGAGCCCTGGACGGGAAGCACTTCGTCCTTGGGGACCCATGCCCCGCCCCATCCGGTTACCGAGTAATAAGGAACGTCCATTCCCAATCCAAGGGCGATTTCCTTGCACTTGAGAATGTAAGCTTCACCGCCCCTGCCACCGACATGGCCAAATTCGTTGTCAAATTGAATGCCTATGATAGGGCCGCCGTCTTTATGATAGAGACCTTTGACCTGTTCGGCTACTGCCGTATACCAGTGTTGGACCTGCTCGAAATAGGCCGGATCCATACTCCTTGGTTTGCATACCTTGCTGAGCCAATCCGGAAATCCACCATTCCGTGCTTCACCATGGCACCAGGGACCTATACGTATCCAGACAGGCATATCGTGTTTATGGCAAAGCTCAACAAATCGACGCAAATCACAATCCCCATCCCATTTGTATTGGTCCTGAATTTCCTCGTGGAAAATCCAGAATACATACGTGGCAACTATATCAATACCGCCGGCCTTCATAGCCAGTATCGAATCCTCCCAATATTGATTCGGCACCCGGGCATAATGAATCTCTCCCATCACCGGCAACCATGGCTTGCCATTCCTTGTGAAAAACAAAGAATTCACGCCGTAGCTTATTCCGTTTGGGCCGGTTGGCGTTCCCATTTTTAAGTGCCCTTCCAGAATTTTGGGTGACTCGACCGCCGCTTTTATTCTTAGAATGTGAGAATCCGAAGCATCTGCTTGTTGAGTTGATAGAGAACATGTTAGAGATAAGATTGCAAACGTATAAACGAATGATTTGGTTATGGATGCTACCATTTTTAGACTTACCAAAAAACAATATAGAAAACCGCGACTGCTATAAGAACCAAAGCTCCGACAATTTTAACTTCCGTAGCTGTTTTTATTTCCATATCCTCTCTGACAGGTAATTCTCTCGGCTTATCCAGCGGCTTGCAGAAGGTAATCAATCCCATAATCATCAGTATAATCTCAAATGTAGCCGCCACCTGGATTAGAAAATGTAATTCTCCTGCATATCTCTGGAACAAACCGTATATGATTGGACCCGAAATCAGTGCCGCCACCCCGGCAATACCCGGTGCATTATTCACTAACATACCAAATGCAAACGCTGCAACAACACCCGGCCAAATATATCCCTGAAATTGCTGGATATACTGAAAAACGCCGCCGAATTTTGGATTATCCAATATAGGCGCCAACAAGCAGCCGACAACTAAAAATACCATTGTCATAATACGTCCAAGAAGCAACAGCCGTTTCTGAGGGGCATTGCGGTCGATCATCCGGTTGTAAACATCTATTGTAAAAATTGTAGAGGCGGAATTCAGCATCGAAGCCAGAGAGCTGATGACAGCACCTGCAATGGCTGCAAACATAAATCCGCGTAGTCCCTGCGGAACCAGATTCCGAATCAACATAGGAAACGCTTCATCCGCCATGTTCATCTGGCTGCCGTAAAGCTGGTATGACATAATCCCCGGTATTACAATAGCAAATGGTACCAATAACCAAAGAGCACCGGCTAAAATAACGCCCAATTGGCCGTCACGAAGTGTCTTTGCCGCCAGATTGCGCTGAACAATGAACTGGTTCAAACCACAATAATACAATATAACAATCCACATTCCGGAAAACACGCCGGTCCAGGGCAGTCCTTCGTGACCGGCCGGAAGTATCATGTGTAGTTTGTCGGAATTAGTTGCAGAGAATTGTTCCCATCCTCCGCAGGCCTTCAAGCCCAAAAAGAATGTTATTATACCGCCAAGAAGTAGGCCGCAACCCTGGAATAAATCAGCCCAGGCAACCGCTTTGAGTCCTCCCCAGACGGTGTAGGCAGCAGCAATTAAGCCGATGAGCCACACTCCCTGCCGCATAGAAAATCCAAAAATCGTCCGAAGCGTCACTCCCCCGGAATAGAGAACGGCGGTCAACAAAACAGCTACATAAATTACAACTGTCATCAATGCCATAATTGCGCGGGCCGTTGAATTGTAGCGATATTCGAGATATTCCGGCATTGTGTAGATTCCCGCTTTGAGAAAACGAGGTAACAAAGTAAAGGCGATAATTACAATGCCAATGCTGCCAATGAGTTGCCAGTTGCTGACGGCCAGCCCCACGCCACCGGCCCCCTGGCCGGCCATGCCCACAAACTGTTCGGTAGAGATATTTGCGGCGACTATTGAAATCCCAATTAACCACCAGCGGAGACCTCGCCCGGCCAGAAAATAATCAGTACTGTCCTTTTCTTTTCTACTCTTAAACAGACTTGTCCCGACAACAATCGTGAAAAAGGCTATAAATATGATAATGTCAAAAACATTCAATTCCATTTCTTAATTCCTTCGGTCAACCTTTATGTTATCTGTAATCCCTTATTTTCGCGCATCATTAATCGCCTTGAACATAGCCAGGATATTTTCTGTTGGAACATTGCTTTGCACATTATGGATGCTGTTGAAGACGAAGCCGCTGTTTTTGCTGAAAATTTCAATCCGGCTTCTTACCTCGCTATATACATCCTCCGGGGTACCAAAAGGCAGTGTCTTTTGTGTATCAACACCGCCGCCCCAGAAAATCAATTGATCGCCGAACTCGTCTTTAAGTCGCTTTGGTTCCATTTCCGCCGCTGAACACTGTATAGGATTAAGCACATCGAATCCCGCATCGATTATATCAGGAATTAATTGATAAATTGAGCCACAACTATGTATAAATATTTTCCAGTTCGTCAACTCATGGATTTTATCATTGATTGCTTTCTGGAAGGGCTTATAAAGGTCGCGATAGGTCTGGGGAGAAATAAATGGTCCACGTTGTGTGCCGAAATCAGTCCCGCTGACAAACGCGACCTGCACTTTATCGCCCAGAGCTTTGGCGAGTTTGTAAATATTTTTTAACCCAATCTCACACTGTCGTTCAAAAACTTTATAAATATAGTCACGTCGCATAACGGTCGAGATATACCATTCCTCTACATCCCGTATCCCTTTAGGCTCTTTCATCCAGGGGGCGGGAACCAGTGCAATATCTCCGAATGCCACACCTGGTATTGTCAGATATATTCCATAGTCCGTATTATGATAATAATCGTCCACTTGCTTTGAAATAATGGCAATATCATCGTCACTCAATACGTCAAATTCTTCACAATTATCCAGTGGATTAAGTTGCTCCTCGATGATAGGTTTCTGACGTCGAATTGAATCAAAAAAATATCCGGATTTCGGCATTTTAGCACACGGAGCCGCTGAGGTATCACCCCCGGGATACATCAGTATATCTCCGTTGTCTGAAACAGTATAGTTGAACTGAGCAGGTACGAGCACTTCAGTACCATCGACGGGCATGACGAAGCTCTTCCAGCCTTCATTCGCATATCCAAACATATTAGTAGGAGGATCAACACCAACTACATCAAGACCTAAAATCTGAAGCATCGTTTCATCAATCAGGCCCAACATTTGATAAGGCTCACTTACTTTAACCCGCCATTTATTATCACCGGTCAATGCCTGACGAAGCTGGTGTACGGCACAGACACCCATCCCGGTTTGGCCTCCCGCCCCGAAATCCACACATAAACGGTCTATAGGCTGATGATGAAGAGTTGCGTTTAGTCTTTCTCGTGGTGTCATCTCAAAATCTGCTCCTTGGAATAGATTATCCTATTATCAGGGCCTTTTATTATCAAGATTGCGATAGGTTGTGTAAACCCTATTCTGTATAAAATCTCACTCATTCAGGAAATAATGAAGTATATCAGTCAAAAAAGTTCCTGCTTAATTGTTTGCGAATTATATAGAGCATGTATAAATTGACCCTCTTTGACTTTATCCCGGACTATTCTGGCCTGTTTTTTAGAGTGATGTTTAGTAAACAAACCCAAAATCACTTGAAAATTTAAGATAAATTTGGTAATCTAATAACAGCAGGAGGCTTATCATTGTAATTTAATCTACATATGGAAAATCCAGTTGGAAAAGAGTAATTAGGTTCAGCCTTAATAATATTTCCACTGTTTAGTCTGAAAGGTCAGAGAATTTGCAGCACTCGATATTCATGTCAATTTTAGCCTTCTTTTTTTACATTTTTGTATTAGTCGGATCTGCACCGGCACAGATTTCCATCGAAGGAGTTGCAGACAAGCATGTTTATAATGATAGCGCTTCCTTCAAAGTTCACTCTGAGGCGGATTTTAATTATACAGCCGAGTTGAACGGCAATCAGATTGCGACGGATGTTTCAATAGAGGTTAATGAACCGAAGTATTACGAATTAAACGTGTCTCGAATCGAGCAGACTTCCGGGGCGCAGCAAAATGAGTTGGTTCGTTTTATAGTCCGGGCGACCGAACGAGGAAATACAGAGTGGGGTCTACCTCCGTGGACTCCTTATCCACAGATAGATTCAGCAGCGAACGAATTCGCCGGTGCAAAGCTTAAGATTGTCACTGTAGCCGAATTCCCCATGGAACTTGAAATCCCGGTTATCGCACGGGTAGAAAACGAAACAGGTAATCGCCTTGGTGTCAATTGTTTCCTTGAGGCTCCCGGTTTTCAAGAACACCGATTACAATTACTTCGTGGAATGGGGTCAGTCTTTTTGCCGGCCGCCACAGCACCAGGCGTTATTTTTTATTCGGCAGAAATTCAATCAATTCAGGCTGAAAAACAAATAAATATTGAAGCTGCCACAACATGGCAAACCGTTTCCGAGGACATTACTTCTTCCACTGATTGGGGAGAAAATGCTCGAATCCATATTAGTAACGTCACCGAGGATTTACTGACGATAACATCAAATGCAATCCTAACAATCGGCAGAGGAAGTATAATTATAATCGATCCTGATGTTGAGATTGCCGTTCAGGGTAATCTGCAGGTCAACGGCACTCAGGAACGACCTGTTGTCTTCACAGCCCGGAACAGGAACATTCCATGGGGTGGATTTCTTTTTGAATCAAGCTCATCCCAGGGACAATTCGCAGGTGCCATTCTCACAGGAAGTGGCGCAGATTCGAATTGGTTCAATAATAATCCCGGCCATGGTAGCAGTCACCGTAAGGAGCAGTGCCTGTTTTACCTCTCAGGCGGAGCCCATGTGACCTTGAACGATTGCTATCTTGTGGAAAATCAAGGCCAGGCTGGACATGGGGAAGGCGCCTATTTAACTATGACGGGCTGCCTTATCCAGAAGTGTATAACCGCCGGCCAGTACAACGGCGGTGCTGTAATTCTAAAGGATTGTGCACTTATCGAATTTCCTTCGGCTACCGCCGACTTTGTTGACAATGACAATGATGCCATTTATCTTTCCGGAGGTGCACATAGTTTCACAGACTGCCTTATTGGTTGGACTCTGGATGATGGAATCGACGCAGGCTCCGGTGCTGAAGGTTCGGTGGAGGTCAATAACTGCTGGTTTGAATCATGTTATCACGAAGCTATGGCATGGTCAGATACAAGAGATGCCGATGTTACCGACACGGTCACTTTGAATTGCGGACAGGGAATCGAATGCGGCTACGGTGCCCCGGATGTAAATGCAGTTCATTGTCTTTCCACAGCTAATCTCGTAGGGGCTCGCTTTGGCGACAATTTCGACTGGGACTATAACGGTTTTCTCAAAGTAAGTAATTCACTGCTTCTATTCAATAAAAGGGACGTGTGGGGTCGTGCCTGGGATAACTGGACGCTGCATCTATCTCAAATGGATATCCAGAATAACTATTTGAGTACACCGAATCCCAATTTTCCCATTAACTGGGTATGGAACCCGGACAATGATTCCAATCAAATTGATGAGCTGGAATCATTTCTGCCTACACCTGCGGATATTGTCGGAATCGGATTAGCAACACTGGAAGATATTTTTGATCTCTCTGAGCTTCCAAATATAGTTACCGTTCGTCTGAGCACTTTCACCACAAGTCCAGTATCGGTGGATTACGCAATCTATGCCGGGGATGACTTATATGACAGTGGTTCTCTGCAATTCATTCCAGGCCAGACAATCAAACATATTCAGTTTGTGCCGCCCTTAACCGATAGCCTTAACAAAGTTCGTATTATGCTCAGCAATCCGGTCAATGCTCAGTTAACCAGGTTTGAACAGATAACCTATATAGATCCAAATGAATTCGTTGAGCCGCTGGTTATCGAGGGTGATTTGTGGCAATACTTCAAGGGCCTAAATGAGCCGCCGGTGGATTGGAATCAGTTATCTTTCGATGATTCCGCCTGGTCCATCGGAGCTACGGGTATAGGCTATGAGGCTGGCATAGGCTACCAATCATGCATTGCTACCGATTTGAGTGACATGCAAAACAACTATATTAGTGTGTACGCGCGCCATCTTTTTTTCGTTGATGATTCGTCGCAATTCATCGGCCTGACTCTGAGCGTTGATTTCGACGACGGTTACATTGCCTATATTAACGGAATAAGAGTCGATAGTCAGAATCCACCCAATCCTCCAGCCTACGATCAGCCCGCAACAGGTTCTCATGAGGCGTGTAGTGGAACGGGGACACCTTCCGGCCCCTGCCCTCTCGAGCAGGTGGATTTGAGCAACCATATTACCCATCTTGTTCCCGGCCTCAATGTACTGGCTTTTCAGGTGCACAACAGTGATATTTCCAGTTCTGATTTTCTCTTTATCCCCCAGTTATTTGGTGTGATTGCACCCCCGGAAGAATGACTCCGTCACCGCTACTATAATTACACGACAAAAGATGTGTATTTTTTTATTGCTTAGAGAATAAAAAACTTACTGTGCGTTTCTGTGTATAATGGCCTCGCCCTGTTCGACTTCAATAGTAAGGCCTGAGAGATCGATATCCTCCACATATTCGAGTACAAAACCACGCTGGGCCTTAATATTACAATTCTCAAATATCACATTCTTAATCGGGCTGTCTTTAAGTCCGTGCATATCGCCCACATTGTTTGTTGTGCCGGAGACATTAATAATTTTCACATTACGCACTATCGGCAACGGATCAGACGGCGGTTTGGGGTTTACCATTCGCCATGCCATGTTGAATTCAAATGCTTTACGCGTATCCTTTAGTACAATGTCCCGGTATGTGATATTTTCAACCACGCCGCCGCGACTTGGCTGGGACTTGAAACGAATCGGAGCCCAGTTATCCTCTTCCATCACACAATTACGAATTTCCACATTACGAATTCCACCGGACATCTCGCTTCCCATCGAAACGCCGCCATGTCCGTAACGGAACATACACTTTTCAATCAGAATATCTTCGGCAGGACGATTCACCCGCAGCCCATCCTCATCTTTGCCGGATTTAATCGCAATGCAATCATCGTTCACATCGATGTCACATCCTGTAATATGTACTTTACGACTGGAATCCACATCCATACCGTCGGAACTGATGATATTATGTTCTGCCCGAATAGTCAGATTCTCCACCTCGACATTTTCCGAGTAGAGAATAAAAAGTCCCCAACACGCCTGATTCTTCAACGATATTCCCGAAACTATTACATTCTTGCAGTTCTGAATTGCAATCAGTCGCGGCCGACCTGTTTTTAATTCCCGGCTGCCTCTCGGATAGCGCTGCATCCATTTATCGCCGGAGCCGTCAATTGTTCCCTCTCCACTCAAACGCATATTGTTCATATCGAAAAAGTTCAACAGAGCAGCGGTCCATACTCTCTCCTCACCTTCCCATCTTGTATCTATCTGAGGATAATCATCCGGATTTACCGTGCCTTTGATGATACCATCCTTTTCCAGAAATAAATCAACGCCCTGCTTAAAGAAGATTGAGCCGGTCAAGAATGTCCCTTTTGGTACCACCAGGACACCACCGCCGTCGGCAGTGCATTTGTCTATGGCAGTTTGAATTGCCTTGGTATTTAATGTTTGCCCGTCACCAACGGCTCCGAACTCGGTAATAACATAGCGTTTCGTTGGTTTTGTATCGCCTTCGGCTGCACAACCAAGACCGGAGCTAAATATTAAAACTGTCAGGGAAAAAATAATGCATTTGTTATTTTTCATAATATCTTCCTTTTATGATATATGTTTCAATTTTCGTATTACATAGGTTGGAGAGGCCAGTTAAGAGACTCTGTCCGTGCAGTTTTAAGGTATTGCTCAATCTGCGCAACGACATTCGGATGTTCGGAAGCTACATTATGTTCCTCCGCTAAATCTTTAGATAAGTCGAACAACACTAACGGTTCGCCTCGCTTGAGTCGAATTGCTTTCCATTGTTTCCACCGAACCGCCTGCTGGAATCCGCTTTCGAAGTACTCCCAGTAGAGGAATCTGTCACCTAAATCCTGTTGTTTACCAAGCAGAACCGGAACGATACTCTTACCGTCGATATTTTTCGGTAGTTCTGCCATCGCCAGGTCCGCCGCTGTTGGAAGAACGTCTGCAAAGTACCAGGGGACGTTACTGGTCTTGCCCGCGGACACTTTACCGGGCCAGCGAACTATCATCGGAACACGAATGCCCCCCTCGTATAAGTCGCGTTTATAGCCGCGAAGAGACCCGTTGGAATCAAGGAAATCGGCAACTTCGGTCTGTATATCGGTAGGTTCGGAACGCGGCCCGTTATCAGAACAGAAAAAGACAATTGTTTTTTCATCTATCTGAAGTTCCTTGAGCATTTTCATTAGTCTGCCTATATTTTGATCCAATCGATGGACCATTGCTGCGTAAGTTTTAATATGGTCGGGCCAATCCTTATCTGCGTATGGCCCGAAATCCGGAGCCAGGAGCGGGCTGTGCGGATTATTATAGGAAAGGTATAAAAAGAAACGCCCGTTTTTGTTGTTCTTTAGAAACTCAATAGACTCATCCGTACAAATATCCGTGCTGTATTGGTTTTGTCGCCCATCCTGATTTTCCGTCACATCGTATAATTCTTGATTGCGATATCGCTGTGACGGGTAATAACCGCCGGTTGAACCGGTCCTGACCAACCATCCGTAGAATTCGTCAAAGCCGCGATTCAACGGCCCTGCATCGGAATTATAGGCGCCGAGATGCCACTTTCCTACAAGGCCTGTTCTGTAGCCGGCTTTTTGTAGTACATGGCCAACTGTTTGATCCTCTCCGGTTAAACACATTCGTCGGACCTTTCGCTTGCCTTTGTACCCGATTGTGCCGCCGACAGTACACATGTTGCCGCGAATACGGGTATGGCCGGTATGTTGTCCCGTCATAAGAACGCTGCGTGAAGGGGCACAGATAGTCGAGCCGGAGTAGCAGTCTGTGAAACGTATTCCTTCACTTGCAATCTTGTCTATGTTGGGCGTTTGAATTTTCTTTTGTCCGTAGCATCCCAAATCTCCATAGCCCATATCATCAACCAAAATGAAAATAATATTAGGTCTATCATCGTTCGATTGAGATGCCTTGAGTTGAAAAGGTAGTGACACTGCGACGGTTCCTGCGGCTATGTTTCGCAAGAAACTGCGTCTGCTTATATTATGTGACATTATTATTCCCTTTTTTTTACAGTAAAACTATTCAATTATAAACCAATCGTAATCGGCATAACCTGCGTTTTGTTTTTTGTTCTTAGCTATACAGAACAAGCCAACCTTGGCTCCAATCCATTTGCCCTCTCTGGCGGTAAACGGTTCGCCGATTGATGTGAACTCCTTCTGGTCATTACTATAGCTGAAATTACAAACGGCCCCGTCACTTATTTTAATTCTTAATAATAATATATTACCTGCAAAATCAACGGTGCTTTCATTAATCTCTTTGTTTCCATCTATTGCGTCTTTACAGGAATTCTTTATAAGATGACAACCTGATGCTCTCTTCTCGACGGCAAGATACGAATAGGATTGGCCCATAATAATCAGGCCTGTTTTTTCTCCATTATCGAGCCCGCTTATATCCAGCTTTGTGGTTACAGCGAATTCGGGTGCGGGAAATTTCTGAAGAATCAGATTCTGGGCCAGCCATAAATTATTAGAATCGGCAGGAATTGGAACTGCAAATAATCTCATCCAGCCGGGGCGTGTGGTTAGTGACATCCAGTTATCTTTCGGATTGGCATGCCATTGCCACTGCAATCCCATTGCTCTCGAATCGAACTGGTCGCTTGTCTGCGGCGTTTGAACCGGGTAAGTCTTGCCTACGTCCGGTTTTTTATATCGGCTCACCGGCTCACCCACACCGTTACTATCCAGGTCAACGCCCATTAACGGCCAGTCATCAATCCAGCGTACCGGATTCAGATGAGTAATACGACCATAAGCACCTCGATCCTGAAAGTGTACGAACCAGTTTTCACCGTTTTCGAGTTCCACCCAACCACCCTGATGCGGGCCGTTTATATTGGTCGAACCTTGTTCCAGCACTCTTTTAGCCTCATACGGCCCAAGGACATTCCTCGAACGCAAGGCCAGTTGCCAGCCCGGTTTTACACCACCGGCCGGGGCAATAATATAATACCAGCCATTTCGTTTATAGAACTTGGGACCTTCTATTGTCGGTTGAATTCCATTTCTGCCGTCGAAAACCATCGTCCCTTCGTCCAGCATCTTTGTACCGTCGGGGCTCATCCGTCTTACCGTTAAGATGCTGTTAATACCCGAACGACTTTTCGCCCATGCGTGTACAAGATAAGCTTTACCGTCGTCATCCCACAAAGGACAGGGATCGATTAAACCCTTGCCTTCCTGAACCAAATGTAACGGCTCCCACGGCCCCTCAGGCTTTTTTGCCTTAGTCATTAAGATACCAGCGTCAGGGTCACCAACGAATATCCAGAACCAGCCATTATGATAGCGAATGGCAGGCGCCCATATTCCGTTGCCATGTTGTGGCAAATCAAAACGCTCGTCTTCAAATCGTTGAATCGCATGGCCGATAAGCTTCCAGTTAACCATGTCTTTAGAACGTAGAATAGGCAAACCGGGGACACAATTAAAACTGGAGGCGGTCATATAGAAAGCGTCTCCGACTCGAATAACGTCAGGATCGGAATAATCTGCAAAGATAACAGGATTCTTGTATGTACCGTCTTCGTTGTCAGGTTTCCACACGGGATTCGCACAGGAAACCGCCTGACAAAGGATAAAAAGACAAATTAATATCATCGTTTTTTTTGTTTTTTTATAACATATCATGCGTCCAATCATTACTTCTCGCTCCCAAATTAATAACTTATCACATTTTTCGGCTTAAGGCATCGGCTTGAGTCCTTCCCAGCGTATATTCCATTTACCGTCGTCCGGAAAACCCGGAGCAGGTCGATCGGGACAGCCGTCCCATCCGGCCGCCATCATAGCAACGGCCGTAAGCAAGCCCCCGTTGCCGGGCAGATATAACGGCAATCGGTCCGATTGGTAATTATGTCCGTTTGCTAAGTACCGATTTTTCTGAGCTTCCAGGAACAAAGCATCTATTGCCTTTTCCGGTTGTCCCAAGCGAGCCGCCGTCATTGCCATGACCGGATAATCCCAGCCCCATGTGCTTGGCCAGTCCCATTCCTGAAAAACATTCTCCAGTGTTTTTTTCATAACATTCGGAT
>CAZMWN010000018.1:0-24064 GCA_964569935.1 uncultured Pirellulales bacterium | reverse complement strand
TTCCAATCGCGGCACAGGTCTCATTGTAGGAGGTCAGGTTGGGCAATTCGTAATTTTCGCCGAATGCCTCACCCTCGTGACGTGCCCCGACGCCGCCGGTAATATAATATTTCTTCGAGACGACATTCTCCCAGATTTTATCAACGGCATTGAGATATGCCGAATCACTCATAATCCCGGCAATATCGGCCATCGCCGCATACATATAAACGGCACGTACGGCATGGCCGACCGCTTCATCCTGTTCAGTCACCGGCTTATGGTCCTGGTTGTACGGACCATAAAGCTTATGACCAGCGGCATTACCTCTCTGGTCTAAAAAGAATTTCGCTAAATCGAGATACTTTCGGTCATTCGTTGCCCGGTATAATTTAACCAGACCGGTTTCGATAATCTGATGTCCCGGAGGTTCCATATTTTTACCGGGGCCGAAAGTTTCGTCAATAAAATCAGCATTTTTCAGGGCTACATTTAAGAAATTTTTCTTACCGGTCGCCCGATAATGGGCGTAAGCCGCTTCATACATGTGGCCTGCATTGTATAACTCATGACTTGCCGCCAGATGATACCAGCGCGGGCCGGGTTTTACCCATGTCGCGGGAGTAGTCTTGGGATTCAAAGTTTTCCAAGTACACAGATATCCATCATCTTCCTGGGCTGCGGCGATTTTTTCGATTGTTTCATCTATATATTTTTCTAATCCTTCATCCGGCTTGATTGTTAAAGAATACGAAGCGCCTTCAATTATTTTGTAAACATCGGTATCGTCGAACGGCATTTTCCCTTCATATTCACCCTCTAACAATCCACCCGCTTTGGCAAAATTTCTTATTCTGCCTTCTTCTTCGCATTTGTTAAAACCGAATGGAATTGTAACGGTTCTGTTAGTTTCGATACGTCCGGACCAGAAATCATCTGTTAACGTGACTTTTGTGAATGAAACAGAAGTAATCGGATACCCCAATTGTTCTTCGTGAGGCTTTTCAGCTCCATAAGAGAGCCCTGTAATCATTAATAGAATCAGCGATATTTTTGAGATATTCCGAATGTTCATATTGCCCCTCGTATTATTTTTACCTGATATTTTCTATCGTATAAATCAGTTTATTATTCAAACCAAGACATATCAAGTATTTTGCTTTGCGGTTATGTAAAAGTCTTGTTTTTTGGGCAATATTCGAACAGGTACAAGCGTCTGATTGTATTAAGGGATAGTATATTCTGCCGGAAGACTGTACGCCGAACCAGATTAGCAGGGTCCTTGAGGGTCACAGATATTGACTAAATCCTTATAAATCGGTTATAGTAATAGAAATAAGACTGGAACACCTTGTTCTAAAAACATTGTAATATCCAAAATCGGGCTGCGTTGTGTCACATTTAATGAGTTTTCACCTGTAGTCGGTGGGGTAGATAGAATATGACTGCCTTTTACAAGCATACTTTTCGCCAAACATGTCTGTTTTTAACAATAGTCTTTGTCTTGTCCACGGGAAAATCATTCGGATCTGCTCAAAATTCAGATCTCGGTCAGGCCCGCGAACAATTCAAGACCGGCCGTTACACACAATGCATCGAATCCGCTCGAAAGGCCATTGTAAATGGAGCACTCGAACGAGAGTGGTGGATTCTCAAGGTCGAGTCGATGATGGAGCTGGGACTATATGAAGAAGCCGCAGCAGAAATCGACTTAGCACTGCTCTATCATCCATACAGCATCCGCCTGTTAAAACTCGGTCATTCAGCAAATCTCTACAATAATCGTTACAGGCCTGCAAATGATATGTTATCGAGAATATACCAGGCCGCTAATTCCCGCGCACTCGAAAGATGGAACGCACCTGAGGTGGTGGCTCTGGGCGAGGTACTTCTAAAGCTTGGGGCCGAGCCGAAAATTATAATGGACCAATTTTATTCCAGAACACTGAAAATAGATCCCAACTGTCGTCAAGCATATCTGGCCGCGGCAGAACTGGGGATGGATAAACAAGACTTCGAGCTGGCAGCGAATCAATTTCGCAAAGGCATTGAGCGTTTCGGCGACGACCCGGACATGCACTGCGGACTGGCCAGGGCGTTCTACCATAGTGACCGCATTGCAATGGCCAAATCATTAGACGCCGCCCTTTTTATAAATCCCAATCATACGCCCTCATTATTACTGCTGGCCGAGCATCAAATCGATTGCGAAGATTACACCGCAGCGACTAATTCACTTAATCGGATTACCGCCGTAAATCCATGGCAACCGGAGGCCTGGGCATATCGTTGTGTTTTAGCACATATCTCAAATGACCCGAATGCCGTCGAAAAAACCAGGGCCACTGCATTAATGCACTGGTCAACCAATCCGAAAGTCGATTACCTGATCGGCTTAAAACTATCCCAGAAATATCGTTTTGCCGAGGCGGAAAAATATCAGCGACGGGCGTTGAGATTCGATCCCCGATACTTACCGGCAAAAATCCAGTTGGCACAGAACCTGCTCCGGCTCGGTCATGAATCCGAAGGCTGGGCCCTGGCAGAGGAGGTGTACAATCAGGATGCGTACAACATCGAGGCTTATAATCTTGTTAATCTTCGCGACCACATAGCAAAATTCAAGACACTGCAGGCAGGACGGTTCATCGTGCGAATGGATGAACGTGAAGCGGCTACTTACGGCCAATCTGTATTGGACCTGCTGATGCAGGCCGAATTAGAGTTGTGTGACAAATACGGACTGAAATTAGACCGGCCCGTGATATTGGAACTATTTCCCGATCAGCAGGATTTTGCGGTGCGTACTTTCGGCATACCGGGCGGCGACGGTTTTTTAGGCGTATGCTTCGGCAATGTTATAACGGCAAACAGTCCCAAAGCCGAACATCCTTCCAACTGGAAAGCCACGCTGTGGCATGAATTTTGCCACGTCGTCACGCTGAATATCACACGCAACAAGATGCCGCGATGGCTGAGTGAAGGCATTTCCGTTTATGAAGAATTGAAATGCAATCCGACGTGGGGTCAGCAGATGAATCCACAGTATCGCAAAATGATACTTGAAGGGCAGCTCACACCTATAGGCAATCTCAGTGCCGCGTTTCTTAGCCCGAAGACCCCGATGCACCTGCAGTTTGCCTATTACCAGTCCTGCCTTGTGGTTGAGTATATTGTCGATAAATATGGTTATGATACCTTAAAGGCGATTCTGGCCGATTTGGCAAATGGGGTGGACATTAACAAAGCTATCTCCGAACACGCAGAGTCGCTGGAAAGAATTGAAAAGGAATTCATGGCCTTTGCCCGAAAGCGAGCCGAGGATTTGGCACCGGAAGCCGAATGGGAGCAGCCCGAAAACGGACAGCCTATTGCCACAGAGGAGCAAGCATTAGCCGAATGGCTAAAGGAACATCCAAACAATATCTGGGCCTTAACTTTATACGCCAAGAGTCTTTTAGCAGAAGGCGAATGGGAACAGGCAAAGGAACCTCTCAACAAACTGATTAAGTTGTACCCTCAATATGTCGGCCGGGATAACGGCTATCAACTTCTCGCCGAAGCGCACAGAAACCTCGGCCAGAGCGAACAGGAACGCCAGGTTCTTGAGGAGTTAGCGGAAATATCCTGCGATTCGCTTTATGCTTATGATCGGCTGATGGAAATTGCTCTTGAGAATGAAAACTGGCAGGAAGTTGTGAAAAATGGCCAGAGATATATGGCGGTGTACCCCCTGCTGACAAAGCTGCACTGGCAACTGGGGCGTGCCTATGAAGAACTCGGCAAGGATGATAAAGCAATAGAATCATATCGGCGTTTACTTTCGCTGGATTATGCGGATCCGGCCGATCTTAATTATCGTCTCGGTAGGCTGCTTGAAGACAAAGATCCTGTCACGGCGAAAAGACATGTCCTTGTAGCATTGGCCGAAGCTCCTCGCTATCGCCAGGCACATAAACTACTGTTAAAGATTATAGAAGAAAACACATCCCAACAGCACGACTCCGCACCGGAGAATCAAAGTGAATCATCGACAACTCAGGAGGAACTGCAGTGACAAAAACAAGGTGGTTCATCATTCTGCTTATAGCGGCATGCTTAGGAGCAGGTGGAGTGTTGGCGCAGAGAGGTTCCAGGGGACGAATCCCCGGTCGAGGAGTTCGACAAAGATACCCCATTCAGAGATATGACAATCAGCCAGGGGCATTCGAGCCCGAATGGGAGATTGACAAGGAGTTTTCTCACGATGTATTTACATTCGTGCGAATCCGCTATTCCTCCGCATACGGCGGACAAAGAGGTAGGGGCAGGTATGGCCGAGGAATAAGTGGCGGCAACTGGGCAACGGACTATCCCGACAGCGAACTGAACCTCTCATTTCGCCTGCATCAATTGACTTCGCTGGAAGTCAATCCGGAACCAATCATCCTTGAGCTGACAGATCCGGAGCTGTTCAATTACCCTTTTATTTATATCGTTGAGCCGGGCAACCTGGTCTTTCTTGAAGAGGAGGTTAAAAATCTCCGGCGCTATCTGTTAAACGGCGGGTTTTTGATGATTGATGATTTCTGGGGAGAAAGCGAATGGTATAATATTTACTTCGAATTGAAACGGGTTTTTCCCGAACGTGAACCGGTAGAGTTGACACTGGACCATCCAATATTCCATTTCGTATTCGAACTCAAGGAAAAACCTCAGATCCCCAGTATCAACGTTGCACTCAACGGATATTACAGCGGTAATGTTGTCACCTGGGAACGACCGGACGCCCGCATACCTCATTACATGGCCATATACGACGACAAGGGCCGGATGATGGTGATTATCTGTCGCAATACGGACCTCGGTGACGGATGGGAACGCGAGGGTGAAGACGAGTGGTATTTTCGAGAGTTTTCGGAAAAGAAAGCATACCCACTGGGAATAAATATCGTTTTTTATGCAATGACACATTGATACGGCGCCCTGCATGCGCCATAGAAGTGAAAGGAAATTGAATTTGGCAACTAAATCGTATGAATTCGAAAGATGGGCTGTTGAACAAATCGCAGGGGCACGCAAGCGCATCAGGACCGAGCTTTCAAAGGTTATCATCGGCCAGGAAAATGTTATCGAGCATTTGATAATCGCAGTGCTTTCCGGAGGACATTGTTTGATTACCGGCGCGCCGGGCCTGGCCAAAACACTGTTGGTCAAGTCGCTGGCTCAACTGTTTCACTTGAAGTTTCAGAGAATCCAATTCACGCCTGACCTCATGCCGGCAGATATTACCGGCACCGAAATCCTTCAGCAAACCGACCACGAGAGAAAAATGGTCTTTGTAAAGGGGCCCATATTTGCCAATATGATTCTTGCCGATGAAATCAACCGCACACCTCCAAAAACACAGGCGGCCCTGCTCGAAGCCATGCAGGAACATCATGTCACGGCCGTTGGTATCTGCCATGCCTTAAATGAGCCATTCTTTGTCTTTGCAACGCAGAATCCAATTGAGATGGAAGGGACATACCCGCTGCCCGAAGCCCAGCTCGACAGGTTTATGTTTAATGTCTGGATCGATTACCTGCCGGAAGATGAAGAAGTCGATGTCGTCCGTCAAACTACCACGGTCGAACCCAAACCTATCGAACAGATACTGACCGGTGAAGACTTACTACGATTTCATGACGTAGTACTAAAGGTACCTGTCGCCGAGGATGTTGTAAGGTATGCTGTCAGGCTCGCGGCGGCATCACGCCCGGGCGAGGAAAATAAACTGGATTTCGTGAACGAGTGGGTCACATGGGGGGCCGGATTACGAGCATCCCAATATATGGTTCTCGGTGCCAAAGCACGGGCACTTCTCTACGGCAGGTCGCATGTGAGTTTCGAAGATATCCGGAAACTTGCTTACCCGGTACTTCGACATCGTATATTAATCAACTACCGCGCCGAGGCAGAGGGCGTGGTTGTTACCGACCTTGTCGATCGACTGCTGAAATCGGTCAAGGAAAGTAATCCTAAATGACAAAAAAAGCGGCCACATCCTATTTTGCGAAAACCAACGGAAACGCCGACGGTATGATTGACCCGATCTCGTTGATGAAAATCAAGTCGATGGAGCTCCGCGCGAAAGTAATCGTCGAGGGATTCTGGAAGGGAATCCATCGAAGTCCCTATCACGGTTTTTCGGTAGAATTTACTGAATACCGCCAATACAGCCCCGGTGACAATCCCCGCCATATTGACTGGCGGGTCTATGCCCGCAGTGACCGGTTCTACATCAAGAAATTCCAAGATGAGACAAATCTTCGTTGTCACCTGCTGATAGACCACAGTCGCTCGATGGGTTATGGTTCAGGCGCTTATACTAAATCACAATACGCCGGCACATTAGCCGCAACCCTGGCATATTTTCTCTTCACCCAGGGCGACGCCGTGGGTTTGGCAACATTTGACGATCAAATCAGACAATATATGTTACCCCGCAATCGACCGGGTTATCTGCGCCGACTAATGCTGACGCTGGAAGCCCATCCCGGAGGCGGCGCCACAGACCTTGGACCGCCGCTTAAACGAATAGCCGAAATAATAAACAAGCGGGGCCTGATTGTTTTAATTTCCGACCTGTTGACGTCACTCGAACGGCTCGAATCGGATTTGAACTATTTACGAGCCAGCGGCCATGATGTAGTGATTTTCAACGTACTGGACCCTGTTGAGCTGAATTTCAACTTCAAAACGCCGGCGCTTTTTCAGGATATAGAATCCGGACGCAACATGTACGTCGAACCATCTGTCGTCCAAAAAGTGTACGAACGCAAGCTGGACAAACATCTATCTGTAGTAAAAACAACATGCCGAAACCTCGGAATTGACTATCATCTGTTCGCAATAGATCGCCCCTTCGATTTGGCCCTGCTGGAATTCCTACAGGATAGAATGCGTCGCAGGAAAAAGATAAGACACGTAAAGGCATCGACAGCCAGGAGGATGGTATGAGTTTTCTTTACCCATTGTTCCTGGCAGGTATTACGGCAATCAGTTTGCCAATCATACTGCATATGATTCGCCGTCACACACGCAAACGCGTGACGTTTAGTTCGTTGATGTTTTTGCGCACCACAGTACCGAGATTCAAGAATCGCAGCCGTCTGGAAAACCTGCCACTTCTAATTCTCAGGTGTATGATACTGTTCCTGTTGGCGTTCGCCTTTTCGCGTCCGTTTTTTACCCGGCCCGTGGAAGGCAACCAGATACCTTTTGGTAAACGGATAGTGCTGTTAATCGATACAAGTGCATCCATGCAGCGAACCGGAATGTGGACACAGCTTGTCAATGAAACCCGGTCTGTATTGGAAAACGCAGAGCCGACTGATCGTGTGTGTGTTATCAGTTTCGATAAAAATACAAAAACGTTGATAGGATTCGAATCCTGGAGCGAGTTGAGTCCGGGCCGGCGCGTTCCAGTCATAATAGAAGAAATATCAAGATTGTCTCCCTCCTGGGACTCGACCAACCTTGGCAATGCCCTGGTTACTGCTGCTGAGACAATCGAGGACGATGAAATCAACGACCAGCAACAATTTTTCAACCAAAGTCAGGTAGTGCTTATCAGCGACTTGCAACACGGCAGCAATCTTGATGCTTTGCATGCCTACGAATGGCCGGAAGAGATTGAACTTGTAGTCAAATTAATTAAGGCTCAAGGCAACACTAATGCTGCAATGCAATTAGTTTCAAGTCGCGATTACCTGGCCCGTCCTGATAACGAAAATCAACTACGCATTCGCATCACGAATTCGGCCGATGCAATCGTGGAGCAATTTAAATTAAACTGGGCCGAAGATGATCCAGCAAAAACCTCAAGCAAACCGGTTGACGTTTACGTCCCGCCCGGACACAGTATTGTTACTAATATCCCGAGTGGACTGAAGTCGGTAACAGGTCATAAGCTTGTTCTGACAGGTGACGACTATAACTTTGACAATACTCTTTATTTAGCACCGAGGCTGGATCAGCAGGTTAATATTCTTTACATAGGCAATGATGACGCTGAAAATCCAAAGCAAATGCTCTACTATATTCAGCGAGCTTTTCAACCAACCGGTGCACTCAAACCTCATTTAGTTTCCAGGCGAGCTGATAATACTCTCACGGATGCGGATATTATATCGGCACATCTTATCATTGTGACCGACACAGTCCATCAAGAGCACATAAAATCTCTTCGCCGGGACATAGAATCAGGTAATAGTATTTTTTTAGTTATGAAGTCTGCCGATGCTGCTGGAACTATTGCCGCTATTGCAGGACTCGACAATTTAAAGGCTGAAGAAGCGAAAGTTGACGAATATGCAATGCTCGGTTCGATTGAATTTGAACATCCGCTGCTGTCGCTTTTTGCAGAACCTCATTTCGGAGATTTCACAAAGATTCACTTCTGGAAGCACCGACAAATCGATATTGAAGATTTACCCGGGGTTCGTTCTTTGGCCCGATTCGATAATAACGACCCGGCATTATTCGAGATACCAGTTGGCAGAGGCTCACTTTTAGTATTAACGTCAGGCTGGCAACCGACGGACAGTCAGCTTGCGCTTTCATCCAAATTTGTGCCGCTTTTATACTCCATACTGGAGTATAACGGCGTTTTTGAAGGACGGCAATCGCAGTATATCGTGAGTGACAATATTCGCATACCACAACAGGGAACTTCAGTACCGGCGAACTTGAAGATTCGCAAGCCTGATAATTCACTGGCCGACCTTGAGCCCGGACAGCAGGTCTTCACGCAAACAGAGTTGCCCGGGATTTATACCGTTGAATCACCTTCAGGGAATCATCTTTTTGCGGTCAACCTGTCGGCGCAGGAATGCATGACAGCCCCCATGTCACTTGATGATTTCGAACAGCTCGGAATACCGCTCAAAAGTTCTTCCAACGCCCCATTAGAACGTACAAAGCAGGCTAAACATCACAGCAGTTTAGTCGAAATGGAATATCAACAAAAACTCTGGCGGTGGCTGTTGATAATACTGCTTGCTGTATTAATAGTTGAGACCTGGTTGGCCGGATGGCTAACTCGTCCGGCTGTACTAACTCAGGGAGAAGAAAAATGATCGAAAGAAGTCTTCGAAGATGGCTTTGGCCGGTTGTAAATCGTCGAAAGAAGCTGTTATTACTGCAAAGATTAGCAATATCCTGGCTAATTGCCGCACTTGTCGGCATTGCTTTGATTACTGTTAATTATCTATGGGGCTGGTATTGGCCGATTGCAACTTTTGCTCTTTGCATTGCAACTGCATTGGCATCTATTATAATCTGGTACAGATTACGCCATATCGAACCGGACTATAATTCTATTGCGCGAACTATTGAAAAGCAAAATCCTGATTTAAAAGCCACGCTGCTGACAGCCATAGAACAAGAACCCGAAGAATCCCTGGGGCAATTAAGCTATTTGCAGGAAAGAGTTGTCGGTGAAGCACTCGCACACGCAAAGAACCACAACTGGGCAAAGAGTATTTCACAAAAGACCCTTTCGCTCGCCGGATGCAGCCAAATTGCCGCCCTGCTATTCTTCATATTCGTACTGTCACAACTACTGCCGTTTTCTTCTTTTCTGCCAATCAATACAGATAGCTCAATGAAAGGTTATAATATCAGCGTCAGTCCCGGAGATACCACCGTGGAGTTGGGGACGGCCGTAGTAATAACCGCGAGGTTTGACGGAAAGCTGCCCCAGAAAGTAAAACTTATGATAGGCCGGTCCCCGGAAGAGGCCCAGGAAACCCAGCTCAAGCGGAATTTAGAGGACCCGGTGTTTGGTGGTATAATCTCGGAAGTCAATTCTGATATATTTTACCATATTGAATATGCAGACCGACGCACACGAGATTATAAGATAACCATTTATAATTATCCGCTGTTAGAAAAAGTAGATGCAAAAATTGTTTATCCATCATACACGAATTTACCTGAGAAGGTAATCAAAGACACACGCCAGATTGGTGTGGTCGAAGGCTCGAAGGTTAATTTGACATTTACTCTTAATAAAACAGTAGATACAGCCCAGCTTTTAGCAAGAGACGGTTCGACACTGGAGCTGACTATGGATGCCGGACGTTTAAATATTTTTACAACTTTTATCGAACCGATCCAGAGCCAACGATACGAACTAAAACTGGTTGACGGTCAAGGGCGGACGAATAAGGTCCCGCCACGTTTCGTTATCGATGTTCACAAGAACTTGCCGCCGGAATTAAAACCGACATTTCCAAATCGTGACATGGAAGCCTCCCCCCTGGAGGAACTAACCTTTGAAGCCGATGTTTCCGACGACTATGGCGTCACTGCTCACGGAATCAGCTATGCCCTGGCCGGTCTGGAGAGCCAGTACGTCAATCTCGGTCATTCAGTCCTCCCAAATCAGAAACAATCAATGGAATACTTATTGGAGTTGGAAGAACTTAATACCCAGCCGGACCAATTACTGACATATTATTTCTGGGCCGACGATATCGGGCCTGACGGTAATATTCGCAGAACCTCAACCGATTTGTACTTTACCGAGATTCGCCCTTTTGAAGAGATATTCCGCGAAAACCAATCATTCCAAGACCAGAGCAACCAGGAACAAAGAGAAAATCAGCAACAAGGCCTACAAGGCAGCCAGGGCGAAGAACTCATCCAGCTACAAAAGCAAATCATTAGCGCTACCTGGAACATCAAGCGTCAGGTCAATCAATCAGGAAATGTAGATGAGCAAAAAGAAGATCTTAATTTAGTCCGGCAATCGCAGGCCGATGCTTTGCAGCAAGCTCAGTCCGCTCGTACAGAGGCAGAAGATCCGACTGAGATTCAAACACTTGAACAAGCTTCAAAGCATATGGAGACATCGCTCGAGCATTTAACCAAAGCGGCTAAATCCCCTTCCGATACAGAGCTGATACCGGCGTTGGCAGCAGAGCAGTCCGCTTACCAGGAGCTGCTAAAACTAAAAGAACGTGAGAATGAAATTGCCAGGAGCCGCAATGCTCAAAGAGGCAACAGCTCCGGTTCGGCCCGTTCCGACCAACAATTGCGGCAATTGGAGCTGCGGCAAAGGGAGGATAGATACGAGACCCAGCGATTAGCCCAGTCGGAGCAACAGGAAACTCAACGCGAGGATATCCAGGTACTGAACCGACTTCGCGAGCTGGCGCGAAGGCAGAACGAAATGGCTGACAGGCTCAGAGAAGCGGAAGCGGCACTACGTCAGGCTCGAACCGAGGAGCAGAGGCAGGAGATCAGTCGCGAACTCAAGCGTCTTAGAGAAGAGCAGATCGAAACACTCAGAGATGTCGACGAACTCCAACAGCGGATGGAAAGTCCACAAAACCGTCAGCGCATGGCCGATGCGGCAGAACAGCTAAGTGAATCACGTTCAAGAATTCAGCAATCCGCCGAGGAAATAGAGCAGAATATGGTTTCAAATGCGGCCACTTCCACAACACGTGCACAGCGAGAGCTCGAACAGATGCGCGACGACTTACAGCGCAGAACCTCGGGCCAGTTCTCAGAACAAATGCGCAACATGCGCGAGCAAGCACAGCAACTTGACGAACGTGAGAAAGAAATTGCTGAACAGATAAAACAGCGGGCAGAATCGGTGCAAAGAACCCTTGATGATTCCAGTTTGAATCGTGAAACCGCAGACAGAGTCGAACAGCAAAGAGAAAATATGGAAGAACTGCTTGACCAGATGAAAGATGTCAGCGAGCAGGCGGAGAATTCCGAGCCGTTACTTTCAAGAAGACTCTATGACACATTACGTCAGGCGAGTACTGAAAATATTGACAGAGCACTCGAAGCAACCGGCGAAGCTCTTAGATTAAACTTCCTTCCACAGGCACAGGAGATTGAACGACAGGCCGGTGAGGGCATCGAAAATCTCAGGGAGGGCGTCGAGGAGGCTGCACGAAGCGTGCTGGGTGACGAGGCAGAATCACTTCGTCTGGCTCGACAACAAATCGATGAGCTTATCGAGCAGGTTAACGATGAAGCTGCTCAGGCCGGCGGTGTGGGGCAACAACAAGCAGGTGACCCAAACCAGCCGGATAATCAACAGGCCCGAACCGGAACAGGCAATTTATCACCGGATAGACAATCCGAAGATCAGCAACAGGATTCACAAAGCGAAGGCCCGGAAAGTCAAATAGCCCAGGATGGCATGAGAATAGCTGAAAACAGCGAACGAATTGACCCGAACAGTTTGAGAGGTCTACAAGAAATAACAGGGCAATGGAACCGGTTCGATCCGAACGGTCCACTTACCGGCAGAGATTTCCGGCAGTGGTCCGACAGGCTGCGCGATGTGGAAGAGATACTTAGTGAACAGGAGCTTCGTGAAGAAGTTGCTACGGTTCGAGACAGTGCCCGAGCGATACGGGCGGAGTTTACACGTCACGGGACGAAGCCTGAGTGGGACATGGTTGAAATGATGATTACAAAACCTTTGACTGAAGTACGAAGTCGAATCGATGAGAAACTGGCCAAGCTTAAGTCAAGGGAAGCATTAGTCCCAATTGACCGCGATCCGGTACCCAACCGTTACTCCGAATTGGTTCGAAGTTATTATGAAAACTTAGGAGGTGGCGATTGATGATATTGCTTGGTTCGGTCACCTTCCCTAAAAATGACTGGGTGTGGATCTTTGCAGGACTGCTGGTTGTAGTGTTCATATTGTTGATCCGGAATTATCGGCGAGCACAGGCAATCAACCCGGGAAATAAAACGGCATTCATTCTAAAGTTGTCTGGTGTATTGATTCTGGCACTATGCCTTCTGGAACCACTGTGGAGCGGCAGAAGAGCCAGGCCCGGGGCCAATTTGTTTGTAGTTATGGCAGATAACAGCGGTAGTATGAATATCCTTGACCGCGGCATGACCCAAAGCCGTGGAGAAATTCTTCGAGCGACAGTTGATGTCAATAGCTCCGGATGGCTTGGTACACTTGCCGATGATTTCCAGATGCGGCAATATACATTTGACTCCCGCATTCGGAGGACAACAGATTTTTCAGAGTTAACCTTTGACGGCAAGGCATCTTCCATCGTTACAGCATTACGAACCATCGCCGAGCGCTACAATAACAGGCCATTGGCCGGCGTGCTGTTACTGAGTGACGGAAATGCCACGGATATGATTGCTCAGTCATATGATTTTTCAAATATACCGCCTGTTTACCCGGTCGTTATCGGTGGCCCTCGCCCGCAAAAAGATATTTCCCTTAACAATGTCTCTGTTAGTCAGACTTCCTTTGAAGATGCCCCGGTGACAATCCAGGTGGACATTGAAACCGCTGGTTACACCGGCAAGACAATAGCAGTCGATTTAACCGATACTTCAGGTCAATTGGTTGAACGTCAAACCCAAAACATAGGAAGAGAGGAGAAAAAAAGATTATTTAATTTCCGTTTACGCCCGGACGAAACCGGTATCTTATTCTACAAGCTTGAAGTTAAAGAGAAACCGGAGGCGGAAACTTCAACACAATCAGATACACATCCGGAAGCCACGATGGTTAATAATCAGCGCACGTTGGTCGTGGACCGTGGAGGCGGACCATACCGAATACTGTATGTCACCGGAAGACCAAACTGGGAGTACAAGTTTCTTCGACGAGCCGTAAGCGAGGATGAGCAGGTGGAACTGGTCGCATTACTACGCGTCGCAAGACGTGAGCCGAAATTTAACTGGATAGGACGCAGAGGTGAAACAAACAATCCACTATATCGAGGATTTGACAATACAAATCAGGAACAGACCGAACAGTACGACCAACCTGTTCTCGTCCGTCTTAATACACGTGACCAGGAGGAGCTCCGTGACGGTTTTCCAACAACTAAAGAGGAGCTCTTCACCTATCATGCGGTTATTCTTGACGATGTCGAAGCAGAATTCTTTTCCCCTACCCAAATGGATTTGATACGAAGGTTCGTAGCTGAGCGTGGTGGCGGATTTTTGATGCTCGGCGGTAAAGAATCATTCCAACAGGGTCATTTCAATCGAACAGCTATCAGTGAAATTTTACCCATTTATCTGGACCGGCTGTCCGAGAAGCCAAAGGCAGGCAAAATGCGCCTGGATTTGACTCGTGAAGGCTGGTTACAACCCTGGGCTCGATTACATGAAAATGAGATTGATGAACAACAGCGAATATCAGAGATGCCCGCATTTCGTGTATTAAATCGCTTACCATCCGTCAAGCCCGGCGCCAGTGTAGTGGCAACTATCGGCAACGATTGGGAACAACAATTCCCCGCTCTAATCGTGCAGCGGTTTGGTAATGGACGTACCGGAGCGTTAACTATCGGTGACTTGTGGAGATGGGGCTTGAAAGAATCTCAAATGCACGAAGATATGAATAAATTCTGGAGACAAATCCTGCGGTGGCTGGTCGCAGACGTACCTGAGCGGATATCACTCCAGGCATTATTAAGATATGACCAGGTAAACCAGCCTGTCTTACTGCAAGTTCGCGTGCGCAACAAAGACTTTGAGCCTATGGATGACACTTCTGTTGCCATAGAAGTGAGCGACCCACAGGGCAATAAAACACAACTAACTGCCGAACCTATCTTTAATGAAACGGGGCTTTACGAAGCAACTTATATTCCCCGCATTAACGGTGGTTACATGGCTCAGGTTTCCGTGACAAATGCAGAGGACTATGAAATCGGCAGTGCCCAAACTGGATGGGCTGTCGATCTTGACGCCCAGGAGTTCCAGTCAATCAAAATCAATCGCTCCTTTCTTGAAACCCTTGCCAAGCAGACTGGGGGTAAGATCGTCGAACTTAACGAAATAGAGAAATTTGTAAACAGTTTGCCCAGAGAAAATGTTCCAATTACGGAAACCTGGATTAGACCTTTATGGGATTTAAGAGGTCTTTCCTTAGTAATCTTCTTAATTATTCTGATGTGCTTAACCGGCGAGTGGACACTACGCCGCTGGAAAGGGATGCCGTGAGATTAATAACAATACTATTAACGGTCATATTCGTATTAAATGCGGCTACTTATCCAGCGTACAGTCAATCTGAACAAACTGTTCAAAAATCTACCGTAATAATTGTTGTCGGTGCTGTAGGGACTGAAGAATATGGAGTTCAGTTCACTAAATTTGCCGGTATGTGGCAAGAAGCTTGTACTAAGGGGAATGCTGAGTCCGTTGTAATTGGTTTGGACGAAGTTGAAGGCTCGGAAGACCGCACGATACTCGAACAAATACTGAAAGGCGAGCCGAGAGAAACAAACATGGCCTTGTGGCTGGTTCTGATAGGACATGGCACTTTTGACGGCAGGACAGCAAAATTTAACCTTCAAGGCCCCGACCTTTCGGCAGAAGATCTTGCCGAATGGCTTAAACCATTCCACAGACCTATTGCCGTAATCAATACCGCATCATCAAGCGCCCCGTTCCTCAGCAGGCTCTCTACAGAAAATCGTGTATTGATTACAGCGACGAAGAGCGGCTACGAATTAAACTACACACGATTCTGTCAATATTTCACAGATGCGATTGCCGATCTGCAAGCAGACCTTGACAAGGACGGCCAAACTTCCCTGCTCGAAGCATTTCTGACTTCCTCTAATCGAGTGGCCCAATTCTACTCTGCCGCCGGTCGGCTTGCCACTGAACATGCCCTGTTGGATGATAATGGCGACGGATTAGGTACTCCTGCAGATTGGTTTCGTGGTATCCGGCCTGTGAAAAAAGCCAGAGATAATGCATCTCTTGATGGCTACCGTGCACATCAGTTTCACCTTGTACAAAGCGAAGCTGAAAATAAAATGCCACCACACATTCGCGCCAAACGTGACCAGCTCGAGCTTGAGGTCATCAAATTGCGTGACACGAAAGAGACTCTTTCGGAAAACGAATATTTTACCAAACTCGAAAAACTACTTTACGAAATCGCTCAAATCTATGAACAAATCGAGAAAACTAATAAACGGATGTAAAAATATTCCAGATTTTGGATTCCTGATGGTTTTATGATATCTTATTGACATCAAAACCAAAAATATGATATAAATAAGTAAATGGGCTGTTGCACCTACAAATGTGCTAAACCCAGAATTTTAATGTTAATACAGGTAAAACTTCGATTTATTGAGAATTTTAGCATAAAAGACTGATATGCTTTAGTCTCAGAGGGTCGGAGTTGCAATTTTGAAGTTATAATTGCCGCTTTTTATTAAAAGATAACATTTAAAAAAGATTGAGGTATCAACTCAAGCAATATTAATCTGGACAGGCAAATAAAACAAAGAGGGTAAATTCTCAACAGGTTGCTTTGATTCTAACACAATTCTTGAGGAGGAATGTTATGTATAGGAAATTAAAGGGCTTAACATCATTTGTTTTAGTTCTTGGTCTTGCTATAGGAATTGCAAACGCGAATACACTTCAGCAAGACAACAGCCCGGACGGTATTGTTTCTGTGGAGGCTGAGCACTACAATAATAATATTCCTCAAGGTAATTCTCGATGGGAGGAGGTCGGGCCAACGGACGCCTTTACCGGAACCAGTGGTATGCAAGCCCTTCCCAACAGCGGTACCGTTAATAACACAGGATACGTGAGCAACAGCCCACGTTTGGATTATGATGTCGATTTCGTAACGACCGGTACGCATTATATATGGATTCGAGCATGGGGATCCGGAGGAAACGATGACTCCTGTCATGCAGGTCTGGATGGCCAGGAAATAGATACTTGTGACCGGTTGAGCGGCTGGAACGGTAGTTACACATGGTCCAACGCCACGATGGACGGCCCTCGCTCAACATTTGAGGTTACGAATGTTGGTGTATATACCCTGAACATCTGGATGAGGGAGGATGGTATTATTATCGATAAAATTGTCTTGACCACAAATCCAAATTACGCACCGAATGACGATGGCCCCCCTGAAAGTCCGCGTGGTTCACGCGTGAAAGCTTCTAAGTCAATTCCTTCCGATGGCTCAAGCGATATGCCTCGTGATATAGTTCTGAGCTGGACACCGGGAGTATTTGCAAACGAACACGACCTTTACTTCGGAACCAACTTCGAAGATGTCAATCAGGCTACAACAACGGTTGATCCCAATGGTGTCTATATAGGTCGCTTCGATTCCAATTTTTATCCCGAAAGCGGAACACTTCGCCTGGAATTGGATAAAACGTATTACTGGCGGATCGATGAAGTTAATGCTCCGCCAGGCTCCGAAGTTTATAAGGGCAATGTATGGAGCTTTAAGAGCGAAACTTTTATTTACACTCTCAACGGTGAAAATATAACAACTACAGCCTCCAGTTGGACAGAGGGCAAAGAGCCGGAAAATACAGTAAACGACTCAGGTCTGGACGTTAACGACCTCCATACAAACACTACTACAGCTATGTGGCTCACAGCCCAAGGCGAATCCGCACCGGCCTGGATTCAATATCAGTTCGACAAGACGTATAAGATACATCAGATGTTAGTCTGGAACTATAATGGGCAGTCTTTTCTCATCGGATACGGCATAAAGGATGTAATTGTCGAGTATTCAACAGACGCTACCAATTGGACACAAATCAATAGTGTGTCTGAATTTGCACGGGCACCCGGAACAAATGATTATGCATACAATACCATTGTTGATTTTAACGATGTGGCGATGAAGTATGTTAAGATTACCACCAACAGCAATTGGAGC
Organism: uncultured Pirellulales bacterium; assembly: GCA_964569935.1. Classification (GTDB taxonomy): domain Bacteria; phylum Planctomycetota; class Phycisphaerae; order Sedimentisphaerales; family Anaerobacaceae; genus JAFGPS01. The sequence goes on along the minus strand of CAZMWN010000018.1, from coordinate 6,372 downwards.
GGCGGCTTCCTGAATCAGTATGGCCTTAGCGAAGTACGCTTTCTGCACATACCTGTCAGTGCAAGAGAGCCCAACCCGGCAGATGAAGCAACGGATGTTGCTATAGATGTAACCCTCGGCTGGAGAACAGGCAGAGAGGCTGCTGAGCACAATGTCTACTTGAGTTCCGACCAGCAGGCCGTAACAGGAGGTACCGCACCTGTTGTTACGGTACCCCAGGCCAGTTACGGCCCCTTGTCACTCGATCTGGACAGTTATTACTACTGGCGAGTTGATGAGGTTAATAATACTGAGACTCCTACAACCTGGCAAAGTAATATCTGGAGCTTCACAACGCAGGAATATCTCGTTGTGGATGATTTCGAGTCCTATAATGACATCGAAGCCGGACAGGAAGGCAGTAACCTGGTCTATCAGACATGGATAGACGGGTATGATAATCCCACAATAAACGGTTCTACTATGGGTTATAGTACAGGCAGTTCTCTTGAAATCAATACTGTTCATAGCGGCGGCCAATCGGTGCCTATTACATACGATAACAGAACCGCGAGTTTCTCTGAGGTTACAGTTGGCCTCGCAGATCTGGCGATCGGCCGGGATTGGACCATAGGTAATCCAAATAGATTGGTGTTATGGTTCTATGGCGATCCAAATAATGCTACAACCGAACAGATGTACATAAAGCTTAACGGCATTAAGTTATTATATGATGGTAATACCAGTGACATAGCTATTCCCGTATGGAGACCGTGGAGTATTGACCTCTCGCTTTTCGGCGTTAGTCTTAGTAATGTTACGACCTTTAGTATTGGCTTTGATCGAACAGAAGCTTCCGGAGGTGCAGGCACGGTATTATTTGACGATATTCGCCTGCATCCGCAGCTTCCGGTAGTACCGGAACCAGAACCCTTCGACGGACAGTGGACCTACATTTATAACGGAGATGTTGTCGCAGGCGGTGCGGATTATACCGCGTTGGACGGCACCTGGAGCCATAACAGCGGCTCCGATGAATGGGACGAAACTGAGATAGGAAATGGTCGCCCCGGTGGGGCCTCTGTGATAGATGGGTACCTGCGAATCCAGGACACCGGTGACCCGAGCGATCACAGTATGCCTGATCCGGGCAGTAACCGCAAGGTTGCATTCGCTCACAGCGTTACCGCAGATATCGGAGATTCTACGTCACGAATCCTTGATGGCGTGACACTCTCGTTCCGTGCCCGCGTGGCAACAGGTGCACCACTGGATAATATGCATCCGGACGGTGGCGGAGATATTACTCCCTGGCTGGCCGGCGGCGATGGTTATGTTATCCACGATGACGGCAAGGGTAATTTCAGCGTTCGTCAATCGGAAGGCGATATGATTATTTCTTTCGCCCTGGCCCTGACCTCAGACGATGATGAACTACCGGCTGCTGGGCTGGTGATGAACAAGCTCAACGGAGATACGCCGACCGGAGATGTGGATATCGTGGGTGACGAGCCCGGGTTGCTGAATATCCTGGAGCTTGACCCGACAACATGGCACGATTACTGGATCACTATCCAGCCGGATGTCACTGGATATGGTACTCATCTTGTTAAAATCTATCTGGATAGATCACTTATCTCGAATGACTTCTATGTTACTGCAGGCACTGGTAACGACTACGAAGACAGCTATGTTTTAATGGGTTTGGGAGCAACGCCACAAAGCGGTGCGATAGATGTGGATTATTTCTCATATAAGCAGGGCCTTTTTTCTCCAACTCCATAGCTGGAATTTTATAGTAAGCACCTGAGAACTTGTAAATAGCAATTGCGCATATTGTCGATTTATAACAATCAAAGGTTCACATCCGTAACCATGTTAATGCTTATCACTACTTTTTACTTTGACTTTATATGCCTGCGAGGGAAAGTTTGCTTAACCTCACCTATCCAGATTTTTTACGTGAGTTCGGGGCTTTATTTATACATCGGGCGGCCTTCTGAAGTAGAAAAAGGAATTTTAAGATTAAAATTTGCTTTCCCAAAAAAGATGTGATAGTATTCGGAATCTAAGAGGCTTGGCGGTGCTGAAAAGAGCATCTAAGCAGCAAATCTCAAAAAAAAGAAAACTTTTTGGCATATATAAGTCGATATTTCTTGTAGAATCTGTAGGCTAAAAAAAGTTAAAAGCGCTATATATAGAAAGGAATAATTATGGAAAAGAGAATAGTATTGTTAGCTCTTGCCTTAATTGTGGTGGGTGTATGTAGTTCGGTTGTAATAGCCTTGCCTCCAATGGGCCCCCCAAGAGCTACCCTGCAGGAAGGTCAGTGGGCCTTTGGTCTTGAGTATGGGCACAATGAAATGGACCTACAAACGTTCGGTACTGTTAAAGAAACCCAATTATCCCCGTTTCTCATCAGGGCAAACGGTTATACGGAGTATAAAATCGAAAATCTCCAATCAAACATGTTTTTAGGTCGCCTGGGTGCCGGTGTGTGGGAAAACTGGGACTTGTTCGTGCGCTTTGGAGTAATTGACGGTCAGGATGACATTACAGAGATCCTCGCCAATGGCGCTCTTGGTGACCAATATACTGATTTCGACAGCAGTAGTGGATTTACATGGGGTTTTGGGACCAGGACTACCTTTTACCAGGAGGGAGACACGACATGGGGAGGATTGTTACAAATAACCTGGGCCAATCCCGATGGAAGCGATATTATAGATAAAAATGATACAAGTTTTGCCGGCGATGCCGAAATTAACTATTGGGAAGTCCAAATCGCCATAGGGCCAACCGTGGAATTCGATAGTTTCCGTGTATACGGCGGACCATTTTTACATTTTATAAACGGAGATCTTGACATTAAGGGTAAGGCTGTTGATTCAGTTACCGCCGGTGGTCCCTATGATATAATTGTGGAAGCAGAACATGATATCAGGGAAGAGTCGCAACTTGGCGGCTATGCCGGCGCACAGTGGTATCTTGACGAGAATAGTTCTTTATATACAGAACTCCTGTTTACCGATGATGCCTGGGGCGCTGGTGTGGGTATTACTTGGAGATTCTAATAAGGCTATAGTAGTGTATATAAGCCGTTTATCAAGAAATCAACATTAAGAGTAAAAGATTAATCTGACAAACAGAGTTTTGTAACCAATCTATACGAATCAGTCAAATACACCTCGTCACGATTCGACAAAGGGGCCTCTAATCGCCAAACAGGCGTTAATACTGCAAAAGATCAGTTACTTGCAAATCTGGTTATTGTAATGGTTGCTTGTCCATAGAAATATTGGCCTGAGTTGAGCTGGCCTTCAATCTCCAAATATTTCGGACCATAACCAGGTATCGCCTCCAACAATTGAATCGCATCAAATACAGCAATAATTTCTATTTTGCCGTTTCTCACTTTCACAATTTGTTCGCTTGCCGGGATGTTACCCGGGTCCAGTATTAAAGGTACATCTTTAATATCATTTTGGCTAATACCTTCTGGTAACTCCAATACAACCATTATGCCAGTGAGCGTACCTCCGCGTCTGATTGTATCGGGAATTACATGCAAATTGTTAGGATCGATCCACATATTACCAGTCGGTCCCCCATCCTCACTGATTATGACATCCACATTTGCCGTTGCCGATGGTGTCTCTTCGCTGCTGATTTCAACTTTATTTGTAATAGTCTCACCAAGGGCCACATCCTGATTCACCCTTACCGTTATATCCAGGGATTTTTCTTCACCGGGCAGAATATACGGGTATGACCATTTGTACATATGGGTGCTATCATTATATTTACCGAAAATACCATCGCTATCAGCACTGACAAAGCTAACCTCTTCCGGCAGAAAGTCATTAATCGATACATTAGCAACTGCCTTGTCAATATCGTTACCATCAAAGCAAATACGATAAGTAACTTCTCCGTCTAATCCCACCTTCTTGATACCGTCAATAGCACCAACAACACTCTTGCTCAGGTTAAAATGATTAACAGTACTGCTACCAGATACAATAACGTCAACACTTGAAACAGCTTCCGAAGTCTCGTTACTGTCGATGACGACAGAATTAGTAATAGTTGTGCCGGGAATCACATTCTGATTAACTTTTCCCGTTATAAATATTGCAGTAGCATCTCCCGGTTGTATTGCCGGGTATCTCCACATATAAGAATGCGTATCAGCATCATAATACCCGAGAACCTGATCATAGTCGGCACTCACAAAGCTTAACTGCTCAGGAAGATAATCTACGATGATTATCCCGGACGCACGGAAATCATTATAATTATCAAAGTGTATTCTGTAACTGATATTCTCACCCGGATCTACTACCATAACCTCGTCAGCAAAAGCACCTACAACACTCTTTTTGATATGAAGAGGACCACTGGTTACATGAACCTCAACCCTTGTCGTAGTTGGTGGTGTCTCATTACTCCTAATTGTTGCATAATTTGCAATGCCTGTACCAGGCTCAACATCATCATTAACCCGCACCCTTAAATTAAGACAGGCAGTAGCTCCTTTTAGTAGAGATGGATATAACCACATATAAGTATGCCCAATAGGATCATATGCCCCATAAGTTATGTCATCATCAGCACCAACAAAACTAACTTGCTCGGGAAGTGTATCTACAACAATCACATCATTTAACTTGTCATAGTTAAAGTTATCAAAACAAATAGTATATGTTATAACTCCGCCCGCACTAACAGACTGAATTTCACCAAGTTCGTCATCGTCAACAACACCTCCTGTGACTTCCTTCGATAAATTCCTCGGTCTATAACCTACTTCTTTGCCCGGAACAACCAGACCGGTAGGATTCCCAATAACAGAGATTTTGTCAATTTGCTTAAGTGACGCGTCATAAACAAGAAGATTGTCCCCTCCCGCTATTGTATCATTACCGGTGCTAACATAAACGAAGCCTGTGTCCGTATCAACTCCAAGCCCCATTACACCCGCATCAGGCTCGACCTGGATTTCTTTTTCGGCTCCTGTTGTAATATTGTACTGAGTCAGATATTCATTTCCAACATATCCTCCACCGCAATAAAGAAAACCATTCTTGGCATCCACAGCTACACTAACGGCCTTTCGACTGACTGTGATTGTGCGTACTGCCCAATTTGAGGTATCATAAATATAAATATTATTCGTACCGTTGGCAACGTAGAGAACATCGTCAATTTCGTCAAGAGCAATCCCATACGCAGTGGCATTCCACAATGTTTTAGGTGAACTATGTACATGAGAAAGTGTTCCTGTATCAGGGTCCCATGAATAAATATATAATCTATCACTTCGGCGGTCGGCACAATACAACAATTTTTTATCATGGTCATAAACGATACCAGCGAGGTTAGAGGCGCCCGGAGCCAATACACTGCCTGTAACTGTCATCGTTTTTGCATCCACTAATCCAATCTCCCCCGCCATTTCATACGTCACAAACAATTGCTCGTTATCCGAATCGAGCGCCAGTCCCACACCTCCAAGCATCCGACGAGGTATATAATATTCAGCCTGAAATGTTAAAGTACCATCAGGCCCTATGTCATAAGCTTGTAATGGCTGAGGATCGGCATTGATATCAGCAATTACGTATAGTGATTTTGCTGCGGCCGTCTCAGTGGTAGCTGCTGTCAGTATAGTTAATGCCAGAAAAAGGAAGATAATTTTGGCTATGAAAATGTTATTTTTGCTTTTATCTTTCATGGTTAAAATCTCACAAAAATTTGTTTATACATCCCCTTGCGTTTGTGGCAAAAAAGGGTTTACTCCTGAAGCTTTGCCACGTTTCGGGCATAGAGTGACAGGTTTTAAGTGTGAGAAAACTTGTAAGATAAAGAAAATGAACAGTTTTCACCACACACCTCCGAATGCCACGTTTATAAGTATACACTATTTATATATATTTGTCAATAAGAAAACAACGTCCTCTCAAAGAACGACGCATCCCTATAAAAAGTGCCACCTATAGATGTTTTATAACACATTTAAATCTATTTTATAGGACATTTGTAGTAGAAATAACATTTATCAAGATATCATACCCAATAATTTTGGCGTTTTCTGTGTAAATTCACCTTCTTTTATAGCCCTTTTTATCATACCTACTCTTAAAGTCCTCTCAGACTGGAAGTGCATTGGAAGCGACTGTTGGAAAAAACCCTTGTAAATTACAGTGCTATTGAAATCGTATCGGTTTGTTTATGAATTCTATAATGGGATTTATTCAGCAGGCGATGGACTTGCAGCAAGCCAGTTATCAGGATCATTACTGTAGTCTGAAAGAACCTTGCGAGTAAGACAATAACCGTCACCATCAGCCTGGCCCGGCCACAGGTCAACTGCCCCGGGACTATCTTCAG
>CAZMWN010000017.1:0-24288 GCA_964569935.1 uncultured Pirellulales bacterium | reverse complement strand
CTTAGGTATTCTAAATTCGATTCGGAAATATCTACCAAAAAGAATTCTTTATTAGGTTCATCTTTAATGAATTTCTCAAAGAACTCTCCGTTTCCCGGTGCATACTCGACTATTTTCTTTGCCTTAGTAACTTCGTTATAAAATCCAATCTCTTCAATAAATTTATTGTAAAAATAAGGGCGATGATCCCCCATGACTCCATTGTATCCTTCACGGTATGCTTTTTGCCACTGCTCAAAATTTTGCTCACGCAAAGCTTCAGTTTTAAAATTTCTCAACGCTAATTCAATCTTTTTTTCCTGCAAACAAGCTACTCCGGAGTTGTTAATGGATATATTATCATTCAACTTGTTTTCAAGAGTTCTGATATAGATTTCTTCACATCGTCGCACCGTACGTTCAGGATTACCACGCGTTTGGAAAATATACTCTTTGCAAGATTGCCCTTTTTCATGCCGGTATTTTTCATCAGTTATTAACTTATAGACAATTTGTTTAAACCTGCTAAAATCACCACGGGGGGCGATAAGATCACTAACATTCATAAACTCTTCAGCAGGAGACCAGTCTGTCTGATCGTATGTCCTCAAATAGTTATTTTCAAATGATACCACGGGAATATCCAATGCCATGGCATCAAACAAGACAACGCCGCTACCAGAAGGGTATGTATCAATGAGGATGTCCGCCATCCCAAGAATTCTCAGATAATCTTCTCTCCACCCGAAAAATCGAATCCGCGTTTTAATCTCCGGTGAAAGCAGATTTTCCAAAAAAGGAATCTGATATTCCTGCACACCGATAGTAAGATAATACACATTCGGATAATCGTGCAGAATCTCAAGAATCGCTTTCCAAAACTCTTCATCCTGGAACTTTTGCAGACGTCCCCCACTGGCCAGAATAAAGCTGTTCTCAGGAAGATTATGCTCTTTTTTGCTGTAGACAGCAATATCGCTTCGCTTCGGTAGTTCAACTTCAAGATCAACTAATGAACAACTAACCGGAGAATCAATAAGTGGATGCTTCGTCCATGAAATTGAGCCATCGAGATTGGGTGACACAAATTGTGGCGGCGGCCCCATATTAAAACCGATAAGTACCGGAGCCGGGCGAAGAGATGTGACAAAATAGTGATGAAAATCAGCAAGTGTTATGCTCGTTATTAGTATGTCGGGTTTAGTTTCGTAAATACTTTTAGTTAACGCCAGTAGACGCTCCTGTTCATTATCAAGATCCGGTGCCAGTACAACATTACAATCGTTGCTTTCGATCAGTTTTACGTGGTCATGTCCCTGGGGAGAATTAAACACTGATGAACCGGATTCAAGAGCAAAAAAAGTTATTTCGAATCGCGACTTATCATGTGCCTTGGCAAACAGAATAATTATTTTCAAAAGTACGGAGTTTACCTCCGTAAGACCTCTTGTTAAATATGCAAGGCGTATTTTTCTATTGTGTAATGATTCAGTGGGCAGTACCGGCTCAAACCTATACGGCTCAGCAAGGCGATCCAGACTATCTATTATATCAAAGTCATACTCATATCTATCCACATGCTCAAAAACAGAATAGGCGTTTTGCCATAAATTAAAATATCTTATCGCCTCTGAAATATTTCCCTCAGCCGCCACCTTCATTCCCAATCGTTTATATGCTTGCCGGATTCCCGCAGTATCATCCAGAGCTGAACAAATTTTGATGTAAAGAGGTAACAGGTCCGCGGAAAATCCAGATAAAATCCATGCACGTTGAATAAATACTTTCGCCTGTTTCAAATGTTCTGTAGTGTGGGTTCGATAGTAGGCTAATGCCAGCATCGCATTAATTTCGCAGCGCTGCTCCCTGCTTTCCAAACACAGATAAGGCAAAAGCTCGGAAGAGTTAACATGCTCTTTATTTGCAATACGCGATAATATTTTATTAAAATCTTTCACGATATTCAGCTACTCATCTGTAACTTAAGAGATTCAATGTATTCTTCATTTTTACGCAGACTTTTTAAGTATTCCTGCGAATATTCACCGCAATTGAATAAAAGATCCAAGATAGTAACCGCCGACTCGAAGGTCCCCCATAGCTGTGGATAATCCTGGTATTGATACGACTTATACTCAAGTTGAATTCCGGCTGCAACAAACTTTTCTGTTTCTAAATAATCTCTGGCTGTCGGGCCGGAAAGATATATATTTGCATTAGCCTTTTTCAGAATATCAATTAATCGGTCCGTTTTACTGCCGACAGGACTAAATTCCGATGACATTCGCAGTGGCGTATCAATAGATAACTTTGACATGCCCCATTTTATCAGTGTTCTATTTAGCTCAGAAATCGTTTCAAAGTTTCGTTCTATAATGGTAAAGAGCTCATCGGCGTATAAACTGTAGAATGGAGTTTTGTGATAATTAGTTTTAACTTGATTGATATGCTTTTGTTGCCATCTTTGACTATAATCTATTCTTGTCTCTTCTATCAACTGACTTGTTCTATCGTATTTCACCGGCACAGTCAGCCAGCACAGTCCATTAGGCGTTTTAATTTTATTGCGATTGCGCCAGTCGCCCTTGGTGTATTGTAAATCATCGTGAAAAATGAATAAGTCCACGCCGTCGATAAAATCAAAATACCCGCGCCAGGGTATGTAATTGGATTGTATAATTCCAACTCTCACCAATCTACCTCAATATAGCCAGATGGATTACTATGCCATGTAAATTTTCTAATAGTCGGCTTTTTGCCAAAGTTTTTTTGGAAATATTCATCGACAGCTTTTGATTCTCCACCGAAAGTATCTACAGCGTATTCGTCAAGTATAATTATTCCGCCCTCTACCATCTGCGGAGTCAGGTATTCCAGCGCAACTTTTGTTGGTTCGTACAAATCTAAGTCAAGGTTTAGAAGTGCAATCTTCAGTCCATTTCCTTTTGAGGCAACAAACTGCGGGATTGTGTAAATGACATTACCTTTAATAAATTCAATTCGATTTAAATGCCTTAAATGCCGATCGTGATTCATAGCTTGTTGAGCCAGAGATAAATCTCTTTCAGCGGATATACCGCCAAAGTATCCTCCGGCTTTGACATCTTGTTCAACGTTTTCAAGACCGTCTTCTTTGCTTAATGCCGGGAAGCCTTCAAAGGTGTCAAATCCATATACTACTTTTCGAGCATCAGTCGGGCAAAAAATTTCGCATAACTTGGCCCAGGTAAATGTAGAAGCGCCGCGATTTACACCCAAGTCTATAATGACTCCTGGTAATTCGATAACTTTCTTGAAAAGTTCATAATGAGATAAAAATCGTGCAATATTATACCTTGGTGTAAATACAGGGAAGTTCCTGAACATCTCAAATACCGATAGTTCTGAAATTTCATAAAGCTTTTCGAGCGCTTCCCTTTGCAATCTTTCTGGTTCATGTTTTAATGACATATCGTACAATTTTAGCACCCCTGATATGAGGATAATTTACTTTTCAATAATCATTAAGTAACTATTCAATCCAATCCTGATGCAATTCCTCTTTTGCGAGCCACGAATAATTTTCGAGTCATCTGCCGGTAAATGTCAAAATCTGCATTTTCGATAATACCTTTTTCAATAGCACGATTTACACCGTCATAAGTGGAAAAAGCATCGTCAAAACACATCCAACCACCTGGTACAAGATACTTTTTGATATTTTCAATATCACGACGGACAGCTTCATAACCATGGTCACCATCAATGAAGGCAAGTTTACACTTGAAATCATGTGGTACAGACTGCACAAATCCATCAGAATTACCTTTAAAGGGAGAAATTATATCGTTTAGCTCATGCTCTGCGATATTTGCAGTGAAGATATTAAATAAACTGTGGTTTTGCTCATAAAGCGGTGCAATTTGTTCTTCAAAAGGTTCTTTCCAGACAGTTTGTTGATGATATGCGCTATATACCTGGCCGTTGATCGTTACTTTGAATGAATAACTATTATCACTGTTTTGTATCCAGTCTTTTTTTTCTGGGAAAAGATCAATACAATAAACATGTGTGTTGCCTGTATGTTTAGCCGCCATCCCCAGAACTATACTTGATCTTCCACACCAGGAACCAATTTCTACAATATCACCCTGCAAATCTGCCATTAAGAATGCCAATTGAAAAAGTGTATAAAGCTGGTCTAACGGTAACCAGCCATGTACGTCTTTTACCATCCTTTCGATCTCATCGATTACAGGTATTGTTACCTTGTTTAAGGTCGGCATTATTCTGATTCCCTGAATTCTTCAATCATATTTACGTTTATTCAGTAATAGACAGTATTAATAAATCCCCATAAGCTCCAATATTTGCTTAACACAATCTTCAAGCGTATTGTTTTCTGTATCGATAACACTGTTGGGATTGTTTGGTTCTTCAAAGGGTGCAGATATACCCGTAAACTGGATTATTTCACCTTTCCGTGCTTTTTTATACATACCTTTAATATCTCTCTTTTCACAGGTTTCCAGGCTACACTTCACATAGATGAGGGTAAGATTACCAATAATATCTTTAATCATTTGCCTTAGTTCGTTCGAAGGAGAAACGAAACTTGCTATAACTATGTTCCCATTCTCGTTGAAGAGTTTTGCGATATGAGCCACACGACGGAGATTCTCTTTTCTATCCTCAAAAGTAAAACCAAGGTCGGCATTTAGCTTGCCTCTTACGTCATCTCCATCAAGGTGAACTGATCTGTAACCGCGGTTATCCAGTTCTTCTTTTACTCTCTTTGCCAATGTAGTCTTACCTGCACATGGTAAGCCGGTTAGCCAAAAGGTTGTTTGTAGCGTTTTAATGTAGTCCGAAACTTCCGATGGTACATTGTCGTCTTTGCCATTTCGGACATTGGTGCCTGAGATTTTTCCGATATTCTCGGGAGGATCGATTCGGTTTACTTCGTACCCTACTTTTCTACCGATATTTACACTCGAAATATCGGGGATGCTAATGACCTCGATCTTGTCACCATATACTCGTTTGAACATTTCCCTACGTTGCTCAAAGGTATATGGATTTTGCTCGGAAATTTCAGTATTTCTTACGGCAACACAGACGTTTTGCTTTTGAGCAATCGCCTGATCGATAAGATATTTATGTCCATTATGAAACGGCTGCCACCTGCCGATAAACATTGCGTATTTCTTGTGGCCGTTATACATATTGTCTCGCATGATAAAAGTTTTCTCCTTTTCTAATCTTTGTTTACACTTCACGTTCATGCTATATTGCCTTTTTAAAGGTATCCAAAAAGAGTACGTGTTGCATGCGACCGCTGTAAAAAATCGGTAATTTGTCTTTCTGTTAAATGTTTCTTATATTTTTCATTGCAGTTCGGATTAATCTCCAAAGGCACTTCAAGAAAAGTAGGAATTTCACAAAACTCACAAATACGATTTATAGTTTCTAATGAATTGGTGATTATATCTTCATATTTGATTGTAAGCAGTTGTTCAGGACTGTCACAAAGCTGCATAGGAATATTTCTGTTAATGAGAGACCAATAATCTACCAACATTGCTGCGCCTCCCCCGGGGTAGATTCTGCCCTCTTTCGCAAAGATGGCTCCTCTTGCTCCATTTTCAGGGGCGGGAAGAACCCAGAAACATGGATATTCTGTTTCAGGTAAGTATAAAACCTGGTTAGGCTGAGCATGATCCATCATTTCAATCCAGCTCGATACGACCGGCAGACAGTCTCTGATAATATGAACAAATTTTGCGTCAGGAAAAATCCCCCGCGCATATCTAAGTTTGTTTGAAAGATGCGGACATTTATTTAACACTATTTTAAGTCGATCGCCTGATAAAACATCATCATAGTAGTACGAGATCATGTTTTCGATAATCTCTGGTCTCACGTCCCGCTCGTCCATATGCAAGCAATAATGAAAACCGGTATGCCCCCCATCAATTGTGGGGCTGCTGCCAAGACCACTTATGAAACAATTTCCATGTTCTATCCAACCAACATGGTCCTCACCGTCTGGATAACCGGTTGTCCCCACTAAGAAAGGATGCTTTTTAAGAATATTAAATAAAAGAGTTGTGCCGGATCGGCCACAACCGATAATAAAGATTGGCTTTGTAATTCTTTTTTCTATCATATATTTATTCTGTTTCCCTGAATTCTTCAATCATATTGGCGTAACTGCGTCCCCCTTAAAAGTTATTTATAAGCTGGAGTGGTTACATGAGCAGATAAAATCTCTACTGCCGATTTAACGCAATGTACATGTTCTTCATCGCTTAAAGCTGGATAAATGGGTAAAGATAAAGTTGTATTATATAGTTCCACAGACATCGGGAAATTACTGTCAGATAAATTACATAAGCGGTGAAGAAGCTTATCCACTCCCCGCCGGACGCAAATGTTTTTTTCTTCGAACAAATCTTGATACGCATCCAAACCACCATTTATCTTTATTGGAAAACGGAAATACATGCTCTTTTCAAGGGCGGAATATTGCAGGCTGTTAGGAACAATCTTTTCCAAAGCCGATTTATACTTAAGTGCTAAATATTTGCGGCGATCTAAAGCTTCGTGATAGCGAGACAACTGGCTGAGCCCCAGGGAAGCTGAAATGTCCGACATTGGAGAGAAAAATCTTCCACTATCTGCCTTATTAGTCCCATCTCGTATTGAGCGCATCACAGCAACCAAGTCGGGATTTGCAGATACAGCCATTCCCCCTTCTCCTGTCGTCAAACATTTTGTTGGATGGAAGGAAAACATGGCGATATCACCGCCGATTTCTCTTTTCCCTTTATAATCAATACCTTGAGCACAATCTTCAACTATGGGTATCCCAAACTGTCGGAAAGACTCCACATCTGCAAAGATGCCATACATGTGAGGCACGATTAAGGCTTTGGTGTTACGGGTGATACACTCAGTTATATTCTCCACTGTTACCACCCAGCCGGGGCCCACATCGCAAAATATCGGCGTTGCACCAGTGGTTAATACAGCCTCAAAAACGGTTGGGCATACATAAGTTGGAAGAATAACTTCATCGCCTTTTCCAACATCTAATGCAGATAAAGCTAAAACAATTGCGGCCGCACCACTTCCCGTAGCAATTCCTTGTTCAGCTCTAATCCAGTTGCCCAGGGCATGTTCAAATTCCTCCGTCACTTCACCCTGTGCTATCATACCCGAGTTGAGAACTTCAACTATATATGAAATATCAACGTCAGTAATCCAGGGTTTTGAGTGGTATATTAAATTCATATGTCTTCTCTTAACTCTTCAATCATATCAGCATAGCTGCGACCATCTTCCGGCCAGTGAGTCAATTTCCAGTCAGGACACTGTCCGCAGAATGTATGACCAGTAAAATCGTTGGCTAAATGGGCATTCCGCAATTGATCATAAAAAACACTTTGCCAAGTTTCGTAAATCGTAGTAGAACGATAATGTGCAATTGTGGTACTGTGAGTCCAATCAGCCGGGCAAAATGCAAGATGTCCACGTGGATTTAAAACAATCCTTTCCCATGGATAAATACAAGGACGTCTGTATTCTGTTGAGTTATCTTCTCTTATTTGGTTGGCAATATTTGAAAGCGTACCTGAAGCGGAATGCAACTTCCGAATAACGACATAATCTGCCCCGTGGTCTTTCCAAAATGCATTAAAGTCAACAATCTCATGTCGGTTTTGTGGTTGCTCGACAAAACTTACTACTACTTTTGTCTTAGATCCTGCATTTCTAACCTGCTTGATAAGTTTCAACACATTTGTTCGAGTTACATTGAGATCGCCCTTACGCCTTATTGTTGCATAAGTTTCATTTGTGAAAGCATCGATACTGATATCTATCATATGCACACCGGCATCGAGCAGCTTTTCGATGCGCTTTTCATTCATGATCGTTCCGTTGGTCGTTAAGGTCACATAAACGTCAGTTTCTCTGGTTGCGTATTCAATCATTTCATAACCCTTAGGGTGTAACAGAGGCTCACCTTCACTGCAATAGCGGATGTACATAGTTCGTCCCTGCCCATGTTGACACACCTCATCGACTAATTTGGCATTAAGTTCTGGTTCCAGAAAACGACCTCCATAATATTCAGATTCTTTGAATTCTGTGTGTGGACAGTGAATACATTCCAGATTACAGACCTCGGTAATATCGACAATTAGCTGAGAAGGAAATTCAGAATTAAGACGGCCGTAGAATCCGTATTTCATCTCAGATTTTGAGTTTTTCACAGAACTCGGAAGTTTCATATAACTGATTCCTGTCTTTTAAACTTTCGATAAACAATTCAACGAACTTCTCAATCACATATCGGGCATCGTCTAAACTCATGCTTGCACTGATTGGTAAAGTCAAAATAGATTCACCGATGTGTTCTGTATGTAAAAGTCCGGAACTATCGGCAAACGAATACAGCGGCATCGTATGAAGCGGCGCATAATGAATGCTCGCACCGATATTCATAGAGCGTAACTTGAGCAGGAATTCGTCTCGCGTAATAGTCATTTTATCAACAGGCAAAACAACGGTAAACAGATGACGCGCATGGTAAGGATGTGTTACGTTATATTGAAATCGAATATACGGTTCAAGAAAAGATAATTCCTGATAGTATAAATTAGCGATTTCCAATCGTCTTGCCTGGAATTTCGGCTGCCGTTTGAGTTGTACTCTCCCAATCGCCGCCTGTAAGTCGGTGTAATTCATTTTATAGCCAAGCTCGGCTATAGTAGAATAAACCAATGAATTGGGTTGGATGAACCGATTCCAGGCATCGCTGTCGATTGCATGTTGCCTGAGTGAACGCAGATGTTCTGCCTGCTCATCGTCGAACAGTGCAATTGCACCGCCATCTGCGGTGGAGAGGTTCTTATTAGCATAAAAACTAAAACAGGTTGGATTACCCGATGTACCCACCGCTTTTGCATCTGGGAATTTAGTTCCCAGAGCATGCGCTGCATCCTCAACTACTACGACGTCCGGCGGTAAGATACTATGGATTTGCTCTACGTCCGCCGCCAGTCCACCAAAATGAACAATGACCACCGCTCGTGTTCGCTCTGTAAGTTTTTCAGAGACGGATTCTGAAGTGATACACAGCGTCTCAGGGTCCACATCGCAAAAAACAGGTTTCGCGCCCAAATATAAAGCGACATTAGCGGTGCTGCACCAGGACAGACTCGGGCATATTACCTCATCGCCTGGTCCAATGCCGTAAATTAATAACGACAGAAACAACGCCGAGGTGCATGAGTTAACGGTTACAACGTGCGGCACATCGAGATAGGATGATAGTTCCTCTTCAAATTTAATCGTTTCCTGTCCCATACCTACCCAGCCGGCACGCATTATCCGTGAAACTGCCTCGATTTCCTCATCGGAAAAATCCGGTTTGCCGAAGGGTAAGTATTCTTTGTGTATGTTCGAAATATTATTCTTATACTTGTTGCGAGTTCCCAAAAAATTTGAATATAAATCCTCCGCTTCATCTATCATTCCAACAGACTCTAAGAGCTTAGCATAGTTATCAACAAACAAAGAATTCTCAGACTCCAAGCTCACAGCTTTCTTGAAATGCTCCAAAGCCCGCTCATGATTTGCTTGCTGACGGTACACAACACCAAGATTATTATGGGCATAGGCGAACTCTGGATCTAATTCGAGACAGTGCTTAAAGGCTGTTTTTGCTCCATCAATATCCCCTTCTCCTGCATTGAACAAGTCTTTCCCGTCCTCATTAAAAAGCCTCGCAATATTCCGTGTGTTTTTGGAAGAGCGGTTCCGAAGCAAAGAGTTATATTCATCGTGTTGTACAATATGAATTCCATACCATCCTGCGTTCCATTCAGGATAGTAATCTATCTTATCTGCCCAAAGTATTCTGCCACATGCTTTTTCAATCAATGAATTCATTTTTACTAGGGAACGACAAATTCCACCAGATTTTACAACAGGCATGGTAGGTTTAAATAAATCATATTTCCCATTTAACGAATATGCGAACTGCATGGCAAATATACCTTCTGGCTTCAAGCTCCTTACAACCGCACCGAGCTGCTCGAGCAAGTCCTCATCGTTCATGTGCTGTGTAACCAGATGTGAAATGACCAAGTCAAAAGTATCAGCCGGCAGTTCCGCCAATTGATTGGGTAACCAGGTCTCGACAACTATATCCCTCACTCTATCTAATGCAACCTCAGAAATATCGAGAGCGTGAACAACACACCCCTTTTTCACCAATTCCTCTGTACAATATCCAAGCCCTACTCCAATATTCAGGACAAGTGCGCCCGAATATATTCTGTCTGTAATATTCAGGCGTTCCCAAACTTCCGGACCTTTACTACCTGTCAAATACCAATGGTTATTATCTTGACAATAATTCCACCAATCTTTAACAGACATCTTATTATCGTTAATGTTGTTATCTTCAATAATCCCGCACGTTTCCATATGATTGACTCCCAGTCAATTATTTCAATCTCACTTGTGTAAATATCCCAATAAGATTTTTATGTATCACTCATATTTTCTGCAAAATACTCTTTCAGTCACGTTTTTTTGATGTAACGTAAGTTTTTTCCTAACATAATGGCCAAGTTATTTCCTCAAAATTACACATCCTTCAATTAATAATTCGTTACGCAATTCTTCAGAAAAAAATTGATCTATATCATGAATGTGCTGGGTAGCCCATTGAGGTAAAGCAGCTAAGTCCCCTTTATTGATTGCTTTAAGGAGATAGTTTATTTGATGGGAGAATGGATTGTCAGTATTATGAATCGGATATATAACTATTTCACTAAAACCAATCGATTGGGCTATATTTTCCAAAAAACCTTTTGTGAATAACCATTTGTCTTCAATTTGCTGATATATTGAGCCCGTCTTATCTGTTCCTTTGCGTACTTCGATGTCCCCACATAAGTTTTTGAAGGTATTAATAATATCGGGGTGGATGTGTTCGAGTCCCGGACACAGATTATTTAAGTCAATTAAATGTTTTAAGGTCAAAGCTATGACCTGATTACCAATTTCAAACGGCTCATAAAATACCGTAAATCGACCTGGCTTCAAGACTCTGTAAATTTCTGTAAGTGCTTTTCTCGGATACAGTAAGTGATGTAAAATTGCACCGCCAACTACTAAATCCATCTGGTTGTCTTCAAAGATTAATTCCTCTGCGTTCATTTGAATCACAAGTAAATTGTGGTTGCTGTAATGTTTGTCGTAATATTGCTTTAAATATTTGAGCAGAGGTACTGAGAGATCACTTGCAATAACATTTGCATGTGGATATAAGTCAAGTAGTGGAAATACTGTATTTCCCCCTCCTGAGCCAACATCCAGTATTTTCAAGAAACCTGATGATTCCAAAGAAAAGGATTCTTGCGATCTTTGCAATAGCCACTTCCAATATTCAAAATTCTCGGAAAAATCTATCCATTTAGAGGCGTCTTCCCAAAAATGTTTATGAACATATTTGTTTACGAGGTCCCGATCGTATAGGGGTGATAGAATTCCAGACCATTCTTCATTGAATTGCCCCAGATCATAGAGCTCTGCATTAAACTTAATCTCTTGTAGTTGCATTTTGACATTTCCTGTCTGCTCGAGAGGTAATCGTCGTTAAAAGTTAGACGTCACCTTATAAATTAATTTTTTGCTTTACTAATAGCAAACTACCTAAGCAAATATCCCGATAAAATCTTGATAACTGTATCACTGACATTCTCTATCATATATTCTCGCGGTGCAGTCCATTTACCTTTAAGTCCCAGGACAGTTCGTACACAACCAATAACAGTGTCGGTATCAGTACCGCTGAGGATATTACTGCCGCATTCGAGCGTCTCCGGACGCTCGGTCACATCACGAATGGTAACATTAGGAACTTTGAAAATGGCACATTCTTCCTGTACGGTCCCACTGTCACTGAGAACACAAAGTGCGTTGCGTTCGAGAGTAATAAATTCGAAGAAACCGAACGGCGGCATAAAACGGATTTTCTCGTTGTTTGCCAATACGCCGAACTCACCCATCCGTTTTTTTGAGCGAGGATGAGTGCTCACAATAATCGGAACGCTGTATTCTTTCTGTAGTTTGTCCAACGCAGTTACTACGCCGGATAACCTTTCTCTTACATCTACGTTTTCCTCACGGTGCATAGTAACGAGAAAATACCTTTGCGCCTCGATATTCAATTCTTCGAGAATCGAAGCATTTCGTATTTGCTCATCATAATGTTGGATTACCTCATATATCGGATTGCCTGTTACGTAAATGCGCCGCCCTTCGATTCCCTCACGCAACAAATTAGCCCTGCTTCGCTCGGTATAAGGCAAAAGAACATCGCTTGAATGGTCAATAATACGGCGGTTAACCTCTTCAGGGACACGGTCGTCATAGCAACGATTTCCAGCTTCCATGTGATATACCGGAATTCCCATACGCTTGGCCATAATCGCCGCCATACTGCTGTTCGTATCACCCAAAACAAGAAATTTGTCCGGCTTTTCCTTCTGCAGGATTTTTTCAATTCCTGTCAGGATAGTCCCAATTTGCTCACCGAATGTTCCCTTCGCACCCAAAAAACAATCTGGTTCTCTTACTCCAAGTTGCTGGAAGAAAATTTCGTTCAAGTTAAAATCATAATTTTGGCCGGTGTGCACAACCACGTGCTCGCAGAGTTTATCGAGCTTGGAGATAATACGACTTAATCGAATAATCTCAGGCCGAGTACCTAATATCGTGAGTATCTTCATTCGGCCATCTCCTTAAAACGATAATCATAGACAGCGAGCTCCTCGACCATATCGCAAACTGTCGGTGGATGAACACCATAGCCTGCATCTTTCCACAAAATGCCATTGAGCTTTCGATTTTCTGTGTCCAGTCTCCTGTCAATAATATTTTGTGCATCTACGGCGGTAATTTGAACATCGGAACGGTTGTAACATCGCGCAAAGCAGCACAGGAGGTCATGCTTTTTAATATCTCCACTCGGGACTATATGCTGTAAATGAGGTAAAGACATATTGTTTTTAATTATACCGTGACATATTTTGGCAAAATGCAACGTAGTTACACCATTCCAGGAATGATTTTTGAATCCGGAAATTTTCGCTTTTGCCGGTTGACTTCGAAACCACTCAAGCAGCGATACGTAGCTTTTTAGTTCCGGACCAATAATCGAACAGCGAAGGTGATGAATATTAGGAAGCCAAGCCTCACCCAGACTTTTCGTCTTGCCGTAAACATCAAGTGCATCATGTTTATCGCTTTCGGGATAGCATCCTTTCGAACCTGAATACACGCAATCCGTCGCAATCTGCAATATTCGGGATTTCTTAAAATATCGTGCCAGCCAATACGGAAAACAGGAATTCCCTATGATTGCACGCTCGATTTCATTTGGCTGATCGTCATGAATATAAGGCTTGATGATGCCGATGGCGTTTATTATCCAATCAGGTTCGTCAAATTTCTGAAATTGTTGTATTGTCTGATTTTCGTCTTTGATTTCGAATATTTGCCAATTGATATTACCAATAAGCTTTTGAGCCTTGTCAATAAGTTCGGCCGAGCGCATTGTTACAGTAACAGAGAGATTCTCATCGTGTGAAAGAAAATCCGTCATCATTGAACCGAGCATACCACTTGCACCAAGGATTAGCACATTAGTCCGATTCATGAGATCTTTCTCTTAAACAGATTTTATCGTTCAATAACATTCCAGATGTCCCAGTATCGGGCATCAAAGCGGATATCGTCATTGGCACTTTCTTCAAGTATGGCAGTTGAGAAGAATATCAATCTCATGTCGGGGGTGAGCGACATAAAGCCGTTGGCATATCCCGGAGGTATATAAAGCACCTGCGGTTTTTTTGAGGAAATCACATACCGCGATACAGATAAATCCCTGGATGGTTTTTCCCAATTGTCAATCTTTACAGCACCAACAAGAGCCGCACCGGCTATTGCAGTTACATATTTTGCTTCGCGTTTATGAGCATGCCAGGCTCGAACAAATCCCGCCTTGTGATTTGACACTATATAAAAACGTTTGACCGACTCGAAATTAAAATCATTTACAAAAGCTATTTCTCCCCGGTCATCGATAGACAAACCACCGTTAAAAATATAAAGTTCATCTTTCACCTTACATGCTCCAAAACTTCTCTTTTTACGATCTCCTCTTCAACTTTCTGAAGTTCAGGCACGCACTTTTTCAAAAAAGCCTGATTTGCATAACGCGGATTCATGACATCTTTGAGACGACGTGTTTCTATAAGTTCTTTGATTTCTATAATGCCGTCGTCGATGGAATATCGCGGCTTCCATCCCAATTCTGAACGTACTTTATCGCTGCTAACCCGGTAATTTCGTGCATCCTCAAACTCCATAGCAGTTTTAGTCACTACAGTGTCGGGAAAATGGTTCCTCACCTGATACGCCAAATCCACAATCCGAACGTTTTGACGGTGTAAGTTGTAAATGCCTGTATATTCAGTATCGACATACCGAACTATTGCTTCGGCCACATCCCGAACGTGCAGGAGCGGACGAAACTGCTCTCCCCCAAACACTGTCAATTCTCCATCGAGAGCCGCACGAACGGTCATTATATTAACAACTAAATCAAGACGTAAACGTGCGAATAAATCACTAATACCAAATAGTGTACCAAGCCTAAAAATAAGAGTTTGCTTGTCTTTTAAATATTTTTCAGCAACCAATTTCGTTCTGGCATAAACCGAAAGGGGCCCTGTGGGAGATTCTTCAGAAAGTATTCCATCCTGTGCTCCGTACACAGAGCATGTTGACGTGAAGATTATTCGCCCATTAAAATTATCACAAAGCCACTTAACCGTATGCTGGTTGATTTCTACACTTAGGTTAGGATTAATTGCACACGCTCCGTCGCCTACAAGGGCCGCCAGCCAAATAACTGCATCAGCCCAAGCCAACTGTTCGCCAAGCAGGTCATTATCTCGGATATCACCATACACGAACTCAACCGGTTTACGATACGACTCTTCGTACACCAGAGAATCATAGACTCTTGTTCTGTGATCTGTTTCCTGTAATAAATCCGTTATTGTACCGCCAATGTAACCGGCACCGCCTACGACTAAGATATTCATTTATCTAATCACTCCATAAACATTTATCAAATCGATTATTAGTCTCATGGCAATACTCTACTTTTCTTATCCATTGTTTTTCGCTCAAATATTATCACGATATGTGGCGATTGTTTTTTTGCCTTTGTATATATGGCTCAATTGTTTAGCAACTTCAGCCTTTTGAGCTGTGATTGCTAAATATAATTTGTCGTACAGCTTTTTTAATTGTTCCCTTCTATTAATAAATTGAGCCGATTCAAAAACCCCTGTATGTGCAATTTTTTCCACAAGAACATCTGTCTGCATAGACAACTCTTCAATCCTTCTTCCCCCCGGGTCACCTTTGTGGATCAGCTTAATTTGCTGTTCCAGTCGATTTTGTAGCTCATCAATCAGGTGTATATGTTCCTCAGTGACGACATCTGTATTTTTTATGCTCATACAGTTTGAACTCCTACTTTTTTTGTCTGAGCCATACTATGTTCAACTTCTTCAAGCAGATAAGCTGCATCTCTGTGATTACGGTCGAGTGTCAGAATATCCTGAAGTATTTTTTTAGATTCTTCCAACCTGCCATCTTTCATATATAATGCCGCCAGCGGATACATAACAGATATGTCACCAGGGTGCATATCTAAATACCTCTCAAGATAATGAGTGACCTCTCCAAATGATCCCATCTGGCAGGATGTTTGAAACAGGCCTAAAATACCTATCAGGTTGTCAGTGTCAAGCTCAAGGCATTTGAGAAACATATTAAACGCCCTCTTGTAATCATCTCTCTCTTGTGCTACCAGGCCCAAACCGGCATAAGCCTTGGCGTACTTATTGTCCAGCCGACAAGCAACCTTAAAGGCTGTCTCCGCATCATCAATTAGATTCTTATGAATGGCAACTACACCCAGACCAACATAAGGCCCCGCTTCGTCAGGACATAAGACGGCCGCTTTTTCATAACATCGCTGTGCCTGTACAAAGTCACCGACAGAAGTGTGGCAGTCTCCCAATTCCTGCAAGACTTCATAATGCTGAGTCGAATCATGTTCTTGACCGGTATTGTTTTGTGTCATGTCCATATCAATTCATGTCCTTGGAGTGTATTTTCTGCTGCTGTGAGCAATTCAATCGCCGAATCAAACTGCTCATTTTCACGCTTCAGTTTCGCTTCCAATAAAAGAGTGTCCACCATTGGTTTTTGCCTGTTTATCTCATGGCAAATCTGCTCCGCTTTACTGTGATCCCCTGCTTCATAAAAGGCCTTTGCCGCCAATCTCTTCATCCATAATACGTTTTGATGCTGGTCAGCAATATATTCATACATTTGCGCCGCCTGGAACCAGTCTCCCTCATTCTCAATCGACAGGCCCTGGTTATATAAATTATCAAACTGGAAAGGCAACTCTTCATTTCTCGGACGCCTAAGAGTGACACCTACAGCCTTCAGAGATTCCAAAACCGATAAATCCGGAAAACTTCTTCGGGCGAAAAGCAAATCATCTTTTTTAACCACTACCGCCCATAGTCGATCTGTTGTTTCTTCCGGTATAAATCCCTGCCGATCGTCCACACAATTGATCAGAGCGTAGAGCGGATTCTCTATCCATATATCTTTTACAGGAAAGCCACTTGGCACTATTGCTATATATTCGCCCTCACATTTTTCCAAAGCTGCATCTACTTGCCGGGCATGAGAAGATGATGGATTCGCATTTACGAAAACTAAATTGGGCATACCAGTATCTAACCTGCTGAAATCAGATTCAGACATTGGCAGAAAAAGTTCGTAAGGATAGAAGGTATGGTGCCATATAGAACCGATTGTCTTTCCTGAACGTTTGTCTAATCGGTCTGTAACTAGAATAATGGACAGATCCTTAATCTTTGACCAGGGCTTGGCAGGTCTGGTGGTTCGTATTGCTAAGACGTTCTTTAGATACTCGCTTTTATCTTTTCGTTGCCGAACGGATATTCTGTCGCTTTCACCCATAGGATGCGTATATTCCCCGGTGACCTCGTGAACGTGGTAAAAATCAGAGAAGAAGACAAGCCGTCGTGTCATGTCCCAATCAATCAAAATATTGAGTTGCTCATTGTAAGGGCCTGTTTTTTCAATCAGATCCCGTCGATGCATTAAACTCACATGTAAAACATGGTTAAAATTCAGCATCAAAAAGCGATCGAAGTCACGGCTAACCTCTACAACTTTACTGAGAACCTGCCGGCTGCCATCTGGAAAGACTTTACAATATGCTTTGTACAAATCGCTATACGCAACATGGCAGTCGGTTTCATTTTCCAAAGCATCAACCAACGTTTCGACGTGGAAAGGATAATAAATATCATCATCGTCAAGATATGCAATATATTTACCTTCGGCTCGATTCAACGCTTCATTGAGCGAACATGCCTTGCCGTAATTTTCTTTTCTATTGATATAGGTAAGCCTGGAATCATTAAACGAATCGATTATACTTCTTACATCTTTCCCGCCATCGTTGATAACAATAATCTGCAGATTTCCATAGCTCTGTTTTAAGACACTAACTAACGCCTCATATAAAGATTGCGGCCGATTGAATGTTGGGATAAGCACACTAACAACCGGTCTATCGTTTTTCTCATGATTTTCAAACATTACAGGAGTATTGAAAAATCCTTAATCTGTGAGTTATTGCTCGGCATGGTTGAGTTATGGTTCGAATCAATTTTCTTTTCGAATTGAATCAGAAGATTATTGATTTTCACCAGTTGTCTCTCAAGTGGATATTGTTCCTCGACAAAACGGCGATACTTTTGAGGTTCGTACGATGCAGAGAGAATATGCTCACAGAATTCTTCTGAGATGTTAAACAGAAAATCAGACGGGAAAATTTCGTTCGCACCAAGGAAATTATGGATAACTGGTTTCAAACCGCATGCCATAGCTTCAAGTAATCCCATTCCCTGGCTTTCGATGATACTTGTTGAGATAACGTAATGTTTGTCCTTAAGCCAGGAGCAGACATCTTCCTGCCAACCATCGAAGAACACTACATCCCGCAAATTGAGAGTATCAACCATATGTTTCATATATTGTTCAAGGGTTGGGTCCTGAAACCGACCAGCGAAGAACAGACGATACTCGGGATCCATGTAATGAAGCTTCTGCATACACTGCAAAACTAAAGCAGGATTCTTTACTGCTCGTATATTAGACAAAAAGGCAATATTCTTGCCGCGTTGGCGTTCTGTAAAGGTATACTTCTCCAAATCTACTCCATTTGGAATTGTGACTATTGATGTCTGATTTTCAATATCCGGCACCCAGCGAACAAGTGCATCCTTGACAAAACTATTACCAACTGTGATTAGTGTATCGATATTATGCCAGTTGATTTGCTGAGGCCATGGACCATAGGCTTCATAGCGATGTAGTCTAATAATATTATCACAGACTTTCAGTACTCTGGAACCAATCACTGCAAAAACAGTGCACAATTCAAAACACGAAATAACACACCATTTCATTAGTTCAAACAATTCTTCTTCTGTTTTGCCTTCAAAAAGACGTACCTCAAAACGCTGTTGTGCAAATTCATAGATATTATTTAAGAAAGACAATCCGTCACCGCCACAGAAGAAAGCCACTTTCGGTCTTTTAGAACGAATCACCTGGACCATGGGTGAGAGAATTTCTTGTTCAGGATAGATTTTCAAGGAGCGAATAAGCATTTCAATCGCGCCGGCTTTGTTACCCTGATTTAAAAACACATTAGCAGTCCTATTCAATAAATCCACATTAAGTATATCCATCCTCTCCATATCATCAAAAAGCTGCCTTGCTTCTTCTGCTTTGCCTGTCGTAAGATATGCTTCCACTAAATTCCAAACAATTTCGGCGGAGTCGTTCTTCAGAGTTCGTGCTTTGGTTAAGTACGTTATGGCTTCGTCCGAGCGTCCGAGGCAATGTAGAATTGCTCCCATATCATTCAAAGCCTGTGCATCCCCATCGGCTGTGCGAAGATGTTTCTGCATACAGTCCAATGCCTGCTGATAATCACCGGCCTGAGCGAATGTCAAACCTCTCTCGTAATAATTCATGTTTTCGGTTGCACCATCCCGCTTTTGTCCGTCGTGCAGATTCGTATTAGTATCGAAATTCATCAATATTACTCCATTAATCTCTTTGCCGGCAGATTTTAATTATAGGAACAATCATAGCTCTCAATACTTATGTGCAAATTCCGTGCCGTTAATCTATGCCGATGTATAATTGCGATTCTGTAGGGTTTCCCGTCCGAAAGTGTATAAATATCAGACATTTATGTATAATACTAATCGATTGCCTGCCTTTGCCCTAAGCAGCTATACGATAAAATCCATCAGCGACATAGACATCAGTTTTCCAGCCACTGATAATGACATTTGATATAGGACCTCACGACGAGTTAGTTCTATAGCTATTTGGGCTATATCAGCCTCCTCAAGACGTGTTGTTTCATCCTCAGCATCATATTTAAGGTTGTTTAAGCTCTCTTCAATATTGTCAAGAAAGCCGATTTTAGAACCAATAGAGACTTCGGTCTGAACAAGAAGCTCATTTATTTCTTGAAGAGAATTGAATGAGTTCTCCAGCGACTCTCTCAATTGAGCCTCAGGGAGACCTTGGTCGTTTCTCAACGTGTCCCGAATACTAATAAGTGTGTTGAATAAGTCATAAGTTCCGGGTATGCTTACCATGTCGGTCCCGGTGCTGGTGATTTCTGTTGTATCAACGTAAAGAACCTCCCCTGTCGTCAAATTAGTCACTGCAAGGTTAGTATGTGTACCATTAGTACTGAAAGTGCTCAAACCACCATCGATAGATAGAAGATAATTACCGGGGGAACCGGTCACTGTCAGCCATGTATCACCACGCACACTGGATGTTCCTGTACCGGCTTTGGCACCTGTATCGCCTATAAAAACCGGAACACCACGGTCATCGGAGCGAAAAATATTATCACCAACCTGAAAGGTCGATGACTCCAAACCGGGAGCTATTTCTATATCACGACTTACATAGCTGCCCTGGTAGGTTACGCTTGTTATTTCTCCATTCGTACGTTCTGTCAGATATGGCTGTGAAGACGTATTGCCTCCCCCAAACAGGTATTGTCCCATATGTTTTGTGTTTGCAAATGCAACTACTTGCTCTAATATTTCATTGATTCCTTCAGCGGACCTGTTCCTGGCCTCTTCGTCATAGATGCCGCTGGAGATTTGAGTCATTCGTACCTTTGTTTCAGAAATAGAAGAAATGATATCCTGAAAAATTGTGTTAGAAAACTCAAGCGTACTAACAACTTCCGATAGATTGTCTATATAATTTTTTAAAGAGCCTTGTTGCGAATTAAGTCCAAGAACCCGATATGCGGCAGAAGAATCATCGGAAACCCGATTAATTCGTGAACCGGACGATACCTGTTCCTGAAGCCGAGCCATTGCATCAGTATGTAAACGTAAGGCAATGCTAACATTATTATAAACATTGTTGAGTGTACCGCCCATTTCTTGAATTTTCCTTTCGCTTAAAAGAAAGCGTTCGAACTTCTCATAACAGTTCCATAATAGTCGACAATGACGATTGAACCGTGTTCAGATATTTTGCCATAGCCTTGAACATTTGTTCGTAGACCAACATTTGAGCAGCTTCTTCGTTGATATCAACACCGCTTATCTCTCCCTGTTGATTGGCAAGATTTTGGACTATAGCTTCAATGTGGTCTTGTTGTAACTGCTTGACGGAAAGGTCCTGTCCAATATCCGTAACAAGTTTACGATAATACCCTCCCGGTGTCATAGAGTTTAAACTTGTTATTGCCTGGTCCTTCAAACCGGCCAAACGCAAGGCATTGGTGTTATCTGTCATATCGGCACCCAAGGCTGTAGCTATACGTCCCGGTGTATTGGATATATCTGAACAAACTGTAATATCCGATGCATTCATGCCATAAAAAAAAGTATTGATTCCAACCGCCGCCAACACCTCCGAGGTATCGGTATCAGCAAAAGCATCAACTTCGAAAGTATTACCATCTACCATATCACCGATACCAAGAGTTATTTTAATTCCGTTACCTACATCAAGAACATCACCTGCAGCATAACCGGAACCGACATTAAGCGTGGCAACTGTATTGGCACCACCATCAGTCACAATAAGTTGTAATGAATCGTTGCCCACCGAGTTCGTACCTGATACTGTAAATGTAAAAGTCTGATTTTCCGTGCCTGTATATATACCTGATACCGATATAGCCGGGGGTGACGACGCGCCGGTAAAATCACTGTCGGTAGGTAACGGCAGAACGCTGGGCAGGAAATCGAATTGATAGCCTGAATCAGCATTGATATAAAGTTTCGAATCAGACACAGAAGCAGTAATACCCGTTACAGTATTAGTAATGTCAGTAGCAAGAGACGACAAAGAATCTGCCGAAACATCAACCGGCACAGGAGTCCGTGTTATCGCTCCGGTATTAGTGTCGATAACTCTTATATATATATTGCCGTCTGTTACAGGTGGATCAAAATCAACTAAATTCTCACTTACCATCGACCAGCCGGTAAGTGCTGTGAATGATCCTTCAGAACCCACTCCCTGGACATGATATTTATTTATCTCCTGTATTATAGCACTTGCCAGAGTATTCAGGTCGCTGTGAATATTCGAGACAATAGTGTTTTTCAACGACAACAGTCCCCCAAGCTGTCCACCCTGTACATCTGTTTGATAATTGAATTCGCCTGCTATGGTAATTCCAAGTTCGAGGTTTTCATTTAAACCAACTTCCAATTCAATCGCAGAAGAACCTGTTAAAACTGGTATACCTCCAATACTAATGTCAACAACGCCATATTCTCGGGATTGGGTTTGAACGTTAATCAGCTCTGAAAGCTCTGTTATACATTGATCTCTTTGGTCGCACAGGTTATTGGCATGGCCACCTCCGATTTCCTGTCTTTCTATATTTGCATTGAGTTGAGACATTGTGCTTACCAGAGCATTAATCTTTTGTATTGTTTGCTCAGCTTCTAAGGTAATTTGGTATTCCAAGTTTGTCAGAAACTCTTCTAACGACTGAAAACGACTGGCCATCATCTCTGCGGTAGTTACAACCTGATTTTGCCAAACAATCTCGGAAGGATGAGCGGAAATATCCTGCAACGCATTGAAAAATTCGTCTATGGCTTCATTCAAACCGCTGCCAGACGAAAGCTCCCCAAACGCGGTTTCGACTGTGCGGAGTGTGCCAACTTCCTGCGAAATCTGACCTAATGAAGATTGCTGGCGGAAAATCTCGTTCTCCAAAAGCATGTCAATCATTCTGGTAATTCCAGCAACATCTACACCTCCTCCCAAAATCACCGAACCAACCTGTGATGAATAGGCGGGAAGCAGACTGAGCTTCTGACGGTGGTAACCTTCAGTCGCCGTATTGGCAATATTATTACCAATGATCCCAAAAGCATTCTGAGCTGCGTTAAAGCCACTAATTCCTATATCAAAACTGTCCATTTATGTACCCCACTTTTGTGTTGTATGATGTCTTTTAAAACTGCAAATTCACAAAAGCCCTTTCATTCTGCTCTCTTGTCGTGCCGTTGGCGTTATAAAAAACCGTCCCATTATTACCAAAGTTAAAGATACTCTTTAGAAGCAGTTTATTGAATCTGGCACAATCAGATAAAAGCAATGCTGTGCTCGAATTCTCTTTCTTAAGCTTTCTTATTAGTGTTTTAAGTTTTGTTTTGCTCTGGATGATCTGAGTTTTTTTTACTTCAGATACAAACGTCTCAAGCTTTGATAAAGTCATGTCCTTTAGACTACAGTTAAGAGATTTCGCTAATTCTGATCGTATCGACTGTCGGTTTATTTCATGTCTCTTATTACTATCCGACTCGGCCTTAATGCTCTCGAGCAACTGGCCTAAAGCAGTATCGTCACGCTTGATAACCAAACTTCGCAGTTTATCCAGATTCGACAAGCTCTTTTGAATATGCTCAATATCTTTATCAAGACAGACCAGCAGCTCATCCACTTTATTTTCTATTTCAATTGAAACCGTTTTCATAAATGCCTATCCATTGAATTTCCTGCTGGATTTACATGGTCGGTATTCGTTAAATTTTGATATATATCCTTCCAGAGTCCGATGCCGCCGTTATTCGCAATGTCACGGGCGAGGTATAGCCAGAATATTCCTTGAACCTGCATGGAAGCTCCATCTTTTTCAAAACCCCAGTTCCCGATGGTATTTTTCATTTCGTCCAGCAGTTTATTTAATAAGAGCGACTCAAAATCCTTGGCGATCTGTTTTTTCTTTTCTTCCGAGGCGCTATCAAGATTCAACTTTTCAAGCTGTTTGAGCGGCACCGGCGGTGTGATCTGTTCGGACAATATCATTTTACTACTTTCCATCAGGCTGCTCCTACATTATCACCAGCTTGGCCTGAAGTGCGCCGGCCTGCTTTAATGCATTAAATATTGCTATCATGTCACTCGGCGTAGCACCTATACCGTTGAGGCTTTTGGCTAATTCGGAAACCGTAACGGACCGGGACACAGGAATCAGGTATGCTTCTTGCTCTTCGATCCCGATGGTCGTCTCCGGGATCCTTTCAGTCGTACCGGAATCAGAGAAAGGAGCGATTGGCTGAGAGACTCTCTCGGTTTCTGTTATCTTTACAACGAGGCTGCCCTGTGAAATCGCCACGGCGGATATACCGACGTTTTCACCAACCACAATAGTACCGGTTCGCTCATTGATTACGACTATGGCAGGAACATCGACCTTGACTTCGAGCTTTGTAATATCAGCAATGAAGCCGACTATTTTATCATTATTAATTTCACTGGGAATTTTTACTCTGATAGTGCCGGCATCGGCTACAACAGTACTGACCGGAAAATCCTGATTGATAACATTGCTAATTTGTTCCGCAGTTGAAAAATCGCTGTTTCTCAGATGCAGAGTGATAATCCTGTATCCGCCTATATTTTCCACGAATGTGGCAACTTCCTCCTTCTCTACTATCGCACCATTAGGAATTCGGCCCACAGTCTGGTGGTTTTTTGTAACCGAAGCTTGTTCACCTGAAGCCGTCCAGCCACCAATCGAAATTCCACCAT
>CAZMWN010000016.1:0-24573 GCA_964569935.1 uncultured Pirellulales bacterium | reverse complement strand
ACGATTTTTATCAGGACCTGGCCGGGATGGAGACTTTTTATAACCTCGGCCCCGATAGCCGCCTGTGTAACATCCTTGCAGAACTGCTTGACAACGTTATAGTTTACATCCGCTTCCAGAAGGGCTTTGCGGACGTCTCGCATAGCATCTGAAATATTCGCTTCAGTAATGCGTCCGCGGCCCGATAACGACCTGAAAACGGAGTTAAATTTTTCGGTTAATGATTCAAACACAACATTTCACCTAACTTATTTAACGGCTCATTAACTCCTCTGGAGTAGCTGATACCGTTCGATTCCGATGAATCCAAAATTGTAAATCCACAGAGGCGATTCTGCAAGTGTAAAATCTGTCATGGGATATTTTACACAGCTACCACCTCTGCTGGGGACTTTTTTAATGAAATGATTGAGAATTAATTATAAGAAAAAGACTCCGGCTTGTCCTGAGAAGGTCAAGCCGGAGTCTTTATTGCTTTTAAGAAAGTTGATATCTTACCAGAAGAAAACAGGATTTGTTCCATAGCGACCTACTGCGACATCGCCATTCATTTCCGGATCGAACGGCCTCCACTCGGTGTGGACATCTAAGAAGCCGACATTGCCGCCGGTGGGTTCAAAAGAGTTCTTTAAATGGCTGCTTGAGTCATAAACCTGGTCTTGGGAATAGATGCCACCTGCTACCTCAGCGAAGTTAAATCCATATTTCGTGTTGGCTCGAGGCGCGCCCATAATAGAATCTATTACTAGCTCTCTTGAGGACGGTTGCGATTGCTGTGTTGATTCTAACCATTCATTTTGCAAGGCATCTTTCTTATATCGTGTAATATCCGGTCGGTTTCCCCTCGTGGTTTCGAGAATAAAACAGTAGCCGGATACAACAAAGCCCCCATCATCTGTGAACCTTTGTATCCTGCTGTCCCATGTATCGTTGTCATATTCCCAGAACAAGTCATTGTATTTTTGATGGTTTGAGTTCGACGGACAGTAGAACATCTCTCTGGTCATGCCGCTGTCAAACATGAAATGCACTGTGTTAACAGCAACATCCTGCAACCAGTTTCCGGCTGTATCAGGTAGTGGCAGCTTTGTATCATTATCGCCGGCATATATATTCAAAGCAATTAGATGCTGGCGTATTCGCGATCCACAGGATTGCCGTCTTGCTTGTTCTTTGACTCTGTTCAAAGCCGGCATCAAAATGCTCATTAACAAAGCAATGATTGCAATTACAACAAGCAATTCTATTAATGTAAAACCTATTCGTTTTTTCATGATTTTGGCCCCATCACAATGATATGAAGTTTCGCTACACATACTACACATACCAATTCTATACGGCTTTTAGCTAAAATTCAATATAAAAATTGTTATTTATGCATTTTTTTTAGGACTTTTTATCAGGATTTTTTATTTCTGGGTGTATCTCGATGATTTGGATACAAAGGGGGAAATTTTGGAGTATGTCCGTATAAGACAAGGTATTAGAACGGATTATAAACATTTTAGGAGCGAATATTTATTGATTTTGAATAATTTGTGTTTCGCCGGGCTTGTGCATGGTTTTTTTCGACTTTTATTGCGTAATAAATTTAATCCACTTAGATTACGGCTGAATAAAATTTTATAATAATCGAAGAAATCGGAGCTATTCGGAGTTTATAAAAAAAATATACTCGCAGATAAAAAACAACGGGATTATACTACGAACGTATATTTAATGGATTGGAGGTTACTATGAAAAGGACACTCATTCTTGTTTCAGCCCTATTGATTTTTATAGCCATAGTTCTAATAGGGATTGTTGTGAGCAGGGCAAATGACCAACCAGTTGCTGAAAGTAACAGTATAGCAACACAGGAAGACACGCCGATTTCTATAACTTTAACCGGAAGTGATTCGGATGGAGATTCGCTTAGTTTTTATGTAGTAAAAGAGACGTCTTACGGCAGCCTGAGCGGTACCGGAGCCGGGATGATTTATACACCCGAGAAGGATTTTAACGGTTCTGACAATTTTACTTTCAAGGTTAGTGACGGTTCGAAAGAGAGCACTGCAGCAACCATCTCTATTGCGGTAACAGGTATCAACGATCCACCTGTGGCCTGTGATGACAGTGCTAAAACTCGTGAGGACACGCCGGTTGTAATGATCGATGTATTGGCTAACGACACGGATGTGGATAGCGACAAGATAATTGTGCTCGGTGTTACGCAGGGAAAAAACGGGTCTGTCACAATCAGCACAGATAATATGCTTACATACACAGCGGATAAAGATTTTTGCGGCGTTGATTCATTTAGCTACACAGTCAGCGACGGCAAAGGCGGAACCAATACCGCTACTGTCGAACTGACGGTCGAAGCGGTTAATGATTCACCGGTTATAACTTCAAAACCCGTAACAACTACCAGAGTATGGTCGTCGTATAGTTATGATGTTAATGCCAAAGATCCCGATACCGGCGATACTCTGATTTACAGCCTAACCGACAAACCTGATGGTATGACAATAGATCCGAATACGGGTTTGATAGAATGGAGACCAAATAATGACCAGCAGGGGACTCATGATGTAATCGTTAAAGTTGTTGATTCTAATGATATGCCGGCTTCGGATGTTCAGTCATTTGCCATCATCGTAACTTCACTGAGCTCGCCCCTGATAACACCATTGACTGTCGAGGATGGTTATAATCCCAAAAAAGATAAAAAACTATCAGAAGAAGATAAGTTAGATATTATCCTGTCCAGTGATAATAAATGTATCGAGACAGAGGCCGGCTCATCCATATTCTTTGATTTTTCAGATGCGTCAATACCTGAAGGGGGTAAAATAATCTCGGTCATTATTTTTGTGGAGCACTTCGAGGACGAACAGTTTCCTTTCGGAAAACTGCAGTGGAATATTGGGATAGACTGGCCTGATGAACCGATTATCTGGACGTCAATTAATGCTCCGGTACGAGATGGGCAGCGGAATAAAGCAACCGACTCATGGGACATAACAAGTATAGTGAATACGTCCGAAAAGGTGGACTCTCTTCAGTTCCAGGTTGCGAATAGAAGTAATATTGCCGGGAGAAAAACATCATTGGATTACATCTATATAATAGTACGGTGGTATTGATTTATATTAAGTGGTTTAGCGCTAAAAATCGAATTTGGCATTAAGAGAAATATCGTTTATACTTTAATTAGAGCAAACGTTATTGAAGAAGGGGATCAAGGGGGGCGAAAAAGCCTGAATATTTTGGTTATTATACCTTTGAATTCAGGGCATTTTGGATGAAGAAGAGCCGTTAGGAGAGTCTGAATTTCGGCTGACATCATAATACTCCTTTCTTCTAATGGGGGGCTGGTCATGGCCTGGTCAGCCCCGTTTTTTTTCATATCTGCTTAACCTGCCATATTAAAGAACCTCCGTATTCTAATCTCGTATTTCTTTTGTTTTTAATGCCGTAAAAATCCCTCTTTGGGTTTGTCTGTTTACAATTAAGAAGCAATTGATATTTCTCAATCATTCCGCGCGCATTATTTTTAGGGATATGGTTCTCTGTTATAATGCGGAAAATTCATTTCTTTTTTTACTCCGATTTTTATTTAGGTCCCAAAAATATTTCGTTTTTAGTTAGTCAGGGACACATATCAAGTGACTTCATATTATTCTCGAATGTTGTCGGTAAAAACCCTTGACTTTTATTCTTCATTTGGATAAACTAACTACTATAAGTAGTTCTCGGGGCGGTTATATCCGAATGGGGGGTTCTCATTTTTTCCATGTTGAGTACCCAAGATAGGCTGGTTGGTCGCCTGATAAATGTGAATTCAGGTACATGGTTTACCTTGCAGGCAGAAAGTCTCTATCGTAACGAGAAAGTGGTGGAAATGTAGTATTGTTTGATCGTTTTGTTGGGACAACCGGCATCGGATAAATATTTGAGGCACTTGGGAATGCTTCTTTGGGGAGCATGGATAGGAAAAAGAGAAGATTCATTTGCTGTGGATTATCTACAGCAGGGACGATATTGACGCAAGTTGTTTTGGGGGAGCAGAGTAATGAATGGGGGATTATTAAAAACATCGGTAATTTTTTGTGCCGTAGCGGTTCTTGTTTTGCCGAGCATAGCTCAGGCTACCACTTTAGGTACCGTTGATATTTCAATGACCGGTTTTTATGCGCATGATATCATGCAGGTGTGGGTCGGAGACTATGCGGGAGCAACCACTCATGCCGGGGTTTCAACGCTCGAAAAGACAGATGGTTCCTATGAGGGGTATCTTTGGCCTAACGGCTCACTCGGCGGATTTTGTATTGAATTTATGGAGCCGCCTTCTAATGATGAATTGAAGTATAATGTGCTTATGCCCGAAGACGGACCTGTACCGACCAGTTTGTTGGAAGGGACAATGGGTTATGCCAAGGCTCATTATATCCAGGAACTCTGGGGAAGGTATTACGATTCATCCTGGAGCAGTGGCGGCACGTTTACTGACACACAAAACCGCCTTGCTGCAGCGTTTTCAGCGGCGGTATGGGAGATTGTTCACGAAGATTTACCGACATCTCCATTTGGCTGGGACGTTACAGTTGATGGTACTCCTGGCGATAAAGGTTTCCGCACCGATTATGATTACGCAAGTCTTGCTAATGTTATGTTGTATTCTCTTGATGGTACAGGGCCGTTGGCGGATTTGCGGGTCTTTTCTTATGACGGAGCTCAGGATTATTTAGTGGCTGTTCCCGAGCCGGCGACAATGGCTCTGCTTGGTTTCGGGGGTGTGCTGGCTTTGCTCCGCAGGAAAAAAACTGCAATTAGGTAAGTGAATATGACTGGGCCGGATTTTAATACGGCTCGGTTTTTGGTTATTTATCGACTGGTAAGTAAACTACGGAAAGTATTAATATTTTTGTTAACCTAATTAACAGAACAGGTCAACAATAAAAAAAGCCGGTCATATCGATGTTCGGCAGAAAGGGGGGAATTAATTAAGCAGGCTCCCTGCTGAGTCAGATGGAGTAATTGAGCACCAATGGATCTGGAACAAGATTCACTACGCTGCAAATGGTACGCAGCTTGAAGAAAAAGAGCGAAACAGAAATGTTGTAAATACGGGGGGAATTGTATGAAAAGATTAATAGTATTTTTTTTGGTGTTAGTGTTTTCTGTGGGTACATCAGCATTAGCTACTACGACTATCGAATTCAGTCCTAATACGACTACCGGTGGCAGCTGGTATTACGATGGTGCCGGCACGCTGAGTTTCAACCAGCAAATTGCTGTCGATAGAGGAATGGGCAGTAATTATGATGCTCTGGTTGGCTCCTTAGTGTATATTCCCGCATTCAATGTCAGTGCCGATCCGTATGGTGCGTATAAATTGACACCATTTGGCACAACGACCATCTCGATTACAAATTCGGATGGAAGCGCAACCTATTTAACAGGGACTCTTCAATCGGGTGACCTGGTCCCAGTCGGGACAATAGGAGCCGCTTACACCCAGTTTCAAGCAGATATTACCAATCTTGTTGTCACCGCAGCCGGACAATCTCTCGGCTCGGCGGCACTGGATGCTATTTTCAAGTCGGGCACGATGGCACTTGATTTTGAATTATCCTTACAAGGTGGAAGTGGGACAAACTATCATACACTTACAGAAATGCTGGCAGGTGGTTACTCAGGTGGCAATGGTTTTAGTGGGGCTATGTCGATTCCTGAACCGATGACGATTGCTTTACTAAGCCTTGGCTCATTGGCTTTATTAAGAAAACGCAGGGCATAAAAATCAGTTTGTTATTTACTACCTTCCGGGGCTGTAAGCTTTTGCTTGCAGCCTTTTTTATTTCTTTATAGGTAGTATTGAGTTTTCAAATACAAAGATGCAACCGGATCAGATGTTCCAGTCTTTTGATTTTTTCACAAATTGGTTTTGAATGATAACACCAACTATCATCGGTAGTATCAGAGCAGCGGGCAGAAACCAATTTTGATTGAATACCAAATGTTCCACCTGCATGGTTGTTCTCGGGTAAATATATAAAAGCGCTAATGAACCTACTACAACTAATCCACTGCCCCAAAGACTGGTAAAGAGCATAACGGCCGCTTTAAAAATGATAAAGGAGATCATTCCACCGGCAACGATGCCGGTAAGCGCGCCTGCCCAGATGTATGATTCGGGCAAGCCGCAAGCGTACCATATTCCCGCTGTGAGTATTCCACCAGCGACGGCTCCTAATATACAAACGGCCCATCGCAACAATGGAACAGAAAGAACTGCCAGCAGACCCATGCCTATCAGCCCACCCGCGAGCTGATTATTCAGACCGTTAATTCTTTCGATGATTGTCATCCCCAAAATCAAACCCAACAATCCAAAATTAATGACCACCAGTATCTTGAAGACTCGCCAGCCGTAGAAAAGACAAATCGATCCAAAAGATAAAAAAGTTAGCGCTTCAACTATATTGAGCGAAGTGATTTGTTCCCAGAATAAATCAATCGGGACAAATGCATCTTCTGCCGCTCCCGGAGTTGTGTTCCGGACTGAACTGGTGGCGGCCTGTGCAAGAATAGAAATACAATCCATTCTGTTCTCCTTAATTTTTCACAACCGTATCCTGGTAAATTATACGAAAGTTTCAGTGCACAATTTATGCTTGAGCCGGTGCTCAACAGATACGGCAAATCAGTTGTTCGTCTATGTACTATTTATCGGCCTTTTTGTGTAATTTTCGTTAAATCGTTGAGTGATCCGCCGATATGAGAGCAATTGCGAGGCAGGCAAATTGGCTTTGTTTTTTCCTGCCCTGAAAGCGGGTGATTTCTCGTATTCTTTTTATTTCAAAGAGCTTACGTTAATTTGAGCATAATCCAAATTGGCTTTGAATTGGGTTCGTTTTGCAAAAAAAGGCCGATTTGTAAAGAACTCTCGACATATGTCGATTACCCCGCCTTTCGGTGGCGTTGAAGACGAAGCCGGATGATTTTGCCCATTGGAAATTGGACGTTCGACATTGGATATTCGATATTCATTGGCTGCCCTCCGCAGGTTGAAATATCAAATATTAAAACTAAAACTGTAAAATCACATATCAAAACTAAAAAATATTGTTCCGGAATACAGTTAAGCTGATTTCGGCCGATAGGCTTGAATTTTTAATTTTTCACCCCTAAGGGGTAAGTTGTAGTTTTTCTTTTTGCATTTTGATCTTTGATATGCCCCCACCCCCTTCCCTCATTTTCATTCGACATTGAAAATTCAATATTCGATATTCATTATTAAATTTTAGATAGGTATTATATCCAAAACCGGCCAAAAAGCAAGCAAAATTACCCATCTTTAGGCAAAATTGTCCTTGATTCGTGATTTGTGGACTGTGATTAGTGATTCGTTATTAGCAGATTGAGCTTAATATGCTGATTCTCTAATCGGCGACTTCATTGCGAACAGGCCGATAGGCCAACTTGGCAGAGCGGCCCTTGCCATAGCTTCTTAAGTCTCCTATAATTATCGTGAATTATATATCTTACCTCTACGAAGGGTTGTAATGTCCCCCGGCCATACGCCGGAAAATCCCAAAATAGTCCTATAATTCCATTGACTTTTGTTTTGGAAATTGTTAATATCATTTTGAAAGGCGGCTGAATATCTCTCACTTTGCACTATCATCCACGCAGATTTCCCGGCTGCCGACAGCCTCAAAGACGGAAAAAGCGCGAACGAAAAATGATGATTTAAAAAGCCTGCGGACCAGAAATTACAAAAAATACAATTGGACTATTTTCTCGTCCCGGCAAAATCAAAAAGGGAAAGGAGATACCATGTCTAAATTAAAATTGTTTCTATGCCTGTTCATTTGTATTTTTGCTGTATCAGCGGTCTCAACCAAAGGCGATTACATTGAGGTCCAAAATAAGAATAACGTTTTACCGAGAACTCTCTCTGATCTGATCGTATATGGGGATCCCAACAAGCCATCGCAAAAGAAGGTCTTATTGGCCCCGAACGATCCTAACGATGATATCGAACTCGGTCCTTTATTGTCGAAGATATTCGAAACCAGCTTCCCAATTAAATCTTATCTAATCTCACAGGCTTATGGCGCTGGAGAGCAATATAGAGAAAACGAGACCGTGCTGTTTAATGTAAAACGACTTATTCCAAAGAAGCTTGCCATGATTCAGGATCCTGCCGAACAACAAACAGTTGTGCTTGCAGTTGACCAGGATGTAGCACTGGCACCGCCGCCGGAGGGTACGATTTTAACCTTTTCCAACGGCAGGAATGAGCTAATGCCCGGCTGGTTTGTGGGAACCAGTATTAACTTCGATACCGGCAATGTCACCGGCGCTTACACCGGCGATGCGGAGGTTATTACAACGGCTTTCGAGGCCCTGGCGCTGGAGCCGCCTTACCCGCCGGATGGCGCTACCGATGTGCCTTTGTATGCGAATATATTCTGGACGGAAGTAGAAAATGCAGACCATTACGAGGTGTTTTTTGGCACAGACTGCAGCAAGATGTCGGCTATATACCAGGGTAACCAGTATGGCGACGACTGCAGTTTTAATCCTGGTACACTCGATCCATGTACAACATACTACTGGAAAATCAATGTGGTATGCATTGAGCCTGATGGTGGGGGAGTGCTATTAGGAGATTTTTCTATATTGAAGGATCAGATCTATGTAATCCCGGGTACTCTCCGGAGTTTTACAACCGGCTTTACGAATGCCACGAATCCCTATCCTGCCGATGGCGCCATAGAGGTTGATCCCAATACCATGCTTAGCTGGACGCCGGGCTGCGGAGCAATTTTTCACGATGTTTACTTGGGTGAGAGCTACGACGATGTGGCCGGCGCCAATTCAGGCGATCTAAGCGGCATATACCGCGGCCGCCTGGATGCCAACTCCTATAATCCCGGAGGACTTGAACCATGCACTACTTACTACTGGCGGATAGATGAGGTTCTGGGACCTGACACTGTAAGCATAGGCTCCGTCCGGCGGTTTACAACAAAAACAGGGCAATGCGCACCAACTACGGAAGAATTAACTCCGCCGGCGACGCCGGAAGGCTATGAGTATGTCGGGTACACCCTGGTGGTTAATCACGTGTCCACCTCAACGATACCGGAGGATTACACCGAATCGCCGGATGATATCCAGTACATCCGCAGTCGAACAACCGTCGAAGATTATGTAACCGTTTGTGATATCACTGTAGGTTTTCTCTTTAGGAAGGTAGAAGACTGCGGACCAACCGAGGAGGAAATGACTCCACCGGCGACGCCGGAAGGCTATGAGTATGTCGGGTATGATGTGGTGGTTAATTTTGTACTTACCGATTCAACAATACCGCTGGACTACCCTGAATCACCGGAGGACATCAGTGTCATTCGTAGCCATACGATTGTCAAAGACGGGCAGACGATATGTGACGTAATTGTACGACATTTATTTAAAAAAGCAGGAGAAACCGGCACACCCGTAATCCCTGTCCCTGATACTGAGATAATAATAAACTAATGCGGATGAGAGGAGTCGAACCTCCACGGGCCGAAGCCCACAGGCACCTGAAGCCTGCGCGTCTGCCAATTCCGCCACATCCGCGATGGTTCGGGTTTTGTGCAGTTTCTACAAAACAAGGACCGTTAATAGTGCTAATATTAGCAACTATCAGCATTTCGTCAAGAGTCTTAGTAGAAATCCTGAAGAACAAGACCGAGTTTTTATAGGCATGATCGCATTTGACTGGGGTGAGCATATCGTTGTGTTTCTTGACCCTGAACCGGCACAATCTCGTCTCAAATAACAAATGAGCGTGAAGATTTACAGGGTTATTATAAAAGCGTCCCATAAGTGGTATGTGACATTGTTCAGGGATGGGAACCTCTTGTTAGTTTCGGTTAATCCATATACGGTCATTTCATTACTTATTATTCCTATAATACTTACGTGGAAAACAACTTACATGGAGAGTCAAAGATGGAGATTTCCAGTTCGAGGGCGGTTAAATTTTGCTTTCTATAACGTTAATTTGTGAGATTTATATTAATTGCAGCCTCTGATTGTTCGAAGTAATTGTTCGACTCGGATATTTTATGTCGCAGAGTAACTAAAAAGAACCGAATCTTTTGTTTTTGGTGATTTTTGTTTTATATTATAGATAGAAAGCGAGTAATTAACAGCAAGACTTAAAGTGGAGGTAATGATAGTCGAATGGATTCTGTTCAGGCTATCTCCAAAATCCCTGAAACCAAAGAGAGTCTATTCTTTGGTGAGTTGCTTGTATCCAAGGGTCTATTGACTCGGGAAGAGCTGCTTGGTGTGCTGAATACACAGCGCGAACAGGGTGGCCGGCTTGGTGAAGTTCTTCTTAAGCTCAAAATGCTGAACGAAGATGATGTTACTTCCGCCCTGGCCGAGCATTTCAGGATGAAGTACATTCACTTCGACGATGTCAATAGGGCAGATTTTATAGATATGGATATCGCTCGACTATTGCCTGAGAGTATCGCTCAGCGATTCTGCCTTGTGGCTATCGGGGAAGTTGACAACAAAGTAGTTGTGGCGATGGCTGACCCGCTAAATGTCATCGCGATTGATACCGTCACATTGAAGTTGAAACGTCAGATAAAACCTGCAATCAGCTCACCTCGAGAAATTCAACGGGCCATAGAGTTGATTTATCATGGTTCGGATGTAGAGGAACAGCAGCTTCGCAGTCTTGTAGAGATCGAGATTGGTGCCGAAGATAAGCATGATGAAGATGTATTTTTAGAAGAGGTTGTCGAGACGGATTCAGGCGGTGAAGCGGCTGCGAATAAAGCGCCGGTGATTAGGTTTGTTGACTTGCTTATGAGCCAGGCGGTGAAAAGCAGGGCAAGTGACATTCATATTGAACCGCAGGAGAATTCGACGGTTGTTCGCATGCGAATCGATGGTATTCTTCGGGATATGGTTCCGCCTGCCAAAAAGATGCAAGCGGCGGTAATTGCCAGAATTAAGATTATCGCTCGTATGGATATTGCAGAGCGTAGATTACCACAGGACGGCCGATTTAAAATGAAGATATCCGGCAGGGCGATAGATGTCCGCGTGTCGACAATTCCAACAATATACGGCGAAAAAGTGGTAATGAGAATCCTGGACGCTGCGGCGGTAAAACACAATCTGGATCAACTTGGGCTTGAACCTCAGTATCTTGAAGAACTGAAAGACATGCTCACGCAGCCACATGGCATAATAATTGTTACCGGACCGACCGGCAGTGGTAAGAGTACTTCGCTATACTCAGCATTAAACTATCTGAAAGACCCGACGAAAAATATCACAACGGTCGAGGATCCTGTCGAATATCGTCTTGCTGGGATTAACCAGATACAGGTTAAGCAGGAAATTGAGCTCGATTTCGCAAAGTGCCTGCGAGCGATATTAAGACAGGACCCGGATATAGTTTTAATAGGTGAAATTAGAGACAAGGAAACCGTCGAAATTGCAATAAAAGCCTCCTTAACAGGCCATTTGGTCCTGAGCACTTTTCACACAAACGATGCGCCCAGTGCTATAAGCAGGTTGCTTTATATGGGTATTGAGCGATATCTGCTGGCTTCAGCGCTGAATTTAGTCGTTGCACAGCGGCTTGTTAGAAGAATCTGTGACCACTGCAAAGAACCTGTTACGTTAAATGAGGAGACCCTTAAACGTCTCCGGGTTGACCAAGAGAAAGCCAGAGAAGCTGTCTATTATCAGGGTCGAGGGTGTACAGCTTGTGGAGGGACTGGTTATTTGGGAAGGTTACCCATCTTTGAGTTCTTGGTCGTGGACAGCGATATAAAAGACGGGATAATTGCCAATCATAGTGAGGCTCAGATAAGAGAGGCGTCACGTACAAAAGGCTATGGCGGATTGCTTGAGAGCGGAGCGAGTAAGGTGCTTCAGGGTTTAACAACCGCTGAAGAAGTTCTGAGGGTTTCATTCACAGAAAAAGTCCGTTAGTTAGATCATAATTGAGTAGAAGGTTATAGATAAATGAAAAGCTATGGGTATATAGCTCGAGATGTAGCAGGGGTGCAAAAGAAAGGTCTCACGCAGGCGGATAACTCAAGTTCTGTAGTTGATCGGCTTCGCGAGCAGGGATTTACACCTATCTCTGTTAAGGAAATAGCCAGTAAAACCAAAAAAGCCAGACGATCAGTTCGTACCAAGCGCATAAAATCATCAGACCTGGCTGCGCTTTGCTGGCAATTGACCACGATGCTCGAGGGTGGGATTCCTATCACTACATCTTTAGAAATAGTGGGCCATGATACAGAAAATCAGTATCTTCAGAGGGTTCTACAGCAGATATCGGATAAAGTACAAAAGGGCCAGCCTTTCTCGGAAAGTGTTGCGGATTTTCCAAAAATATTCAACCGCCTTTGCTGTGCCATGTTGTTGGCCGGTGAGACCAGCGGCAATATCGCAGGGGCAATGGGTAAACTGGCCGTGTATTTTGATAACCGCGATAAATTGGCCAAAAAAGTTAAAGGTGCGATGGCTTATCCTGT
Organism: uncultured Pirellulales bacterium; assembly: GCA_964569935.1. Lineage (GTDB taxonomy): Bacteria > Planctomycetota > Phycisphaerae > Sedimentisphaerales > Anaerobacaceae > JAFGPS01. Next base: position 12,013 of record CAZMWN010000016.1, on the reverse strand, counting down.
TTTTGTTCTTACATTTATAATCATAATAGTCATATTCATAATGGCTTTTATTGTTCCACGGTTTAAAAAGATATTTAAACAAATAGGCGGCGAACTGCCTGCTTTTACACAGGGATTCATGACATTCTATGATCTTCTGGCCCACAATATACTCTACATCGTGGGAACTATTGTTTTGATTGTAGTTTTAGCATCATTCTTCTCTAAGACTAAAAACGGCCATTATACATTTAGCAAATTGGCTCTACATCTGCCTTTGTTTGGAAAGATATTCAGCCAGTCCTTCATAGTGACTTTTTGCAGAACGACCTCGACTTTACTTACTTCGGGCGTTTCAGTGCTCGAGGCATTCAATATTCTCACGGGAATGACTAATAACGATATTATAAAGTCGGCCATAATGCGGACCAGAGAACATATTGTCAGTGGTTCAAACATCTCTTTGAGTATGGCTGCAGCCGGCTTTTTTCCTAATATGGTTGTCAAAATGATACAGGTCGGTGAAGAAAGCGGTTCACTGCCCTCAGTGCTCGAGAGGGCCAGCCAGCATTATGAACGAAAAGTCGACGCCACCGTTAATGCAATGATGAGTTTGCTCGAGCCAATAATGATTATATCGGTTGGTGCGGTCGTATCGGTAGTGGTAATCGCACTATATCTGCCGATTTTCACAATGTCAGACATGTAAAAGGTGATATTAAATTTGCGGTTGTAATTCAGTCGCTTATTGATTTAGCCGATTTTAATAATGCAGAAGTGAGATACTTTAGTAGAACATTTTTCACAACTTTTTTAGGAGAGATAAAGATGACAAGAAGAAAAGGTTTTACACTAGTGGAGCTGATGGTGGTTATTCTCATCGTTGGCATCCTGGCGGCAGTGGCAATTCCACTGATGCAGGGCCGCATCGATAAGGCCAAGTGGTCGGAAGCCAACGCCACCGCAGGTACGATCCGTACGGCTGTTCGCGCGTATTGTGCCGAGACGAGCGTTACCACGGCTCAAGGCCTGGCTCCTGGTCTTGATGTTGCAGCCACACGGCAGGCCCTGGGCTTTAGCGGGACGGATTTAGAAGGCACCTATTTCGCAACCGGCGATTACAGCATTACCAATATCAATGCTGACGGTATCGCCGAGATTACAGTTGGGAACGGCAGCAAAGCCGATGCACCGACCGACGGTCCGTATCTACTGCGTATAGATGGCTCCTGGGGACCGTAAGAAGGAACGCAGCTTAGCGGTGACATCAATAGAACGCCTTGTGGCCAGGAGGGCGTGAAAATTAAGGTCTTCTATACATAATCGGACGTTCAGAAGAAACAAGGAGGTTGGATTGACCGTCAAGCGGCCTGAGTCGCTCAAAGTAATTACTTTGGTTGAAGCAATAGTGGCTATGGTTGGAACGACCATGGCCACTATATAATTTAAAAGATACCTGAAGCTTCAGGAAAAGGAAGTAATTCGCTGTTTGGGCATCCACTTATCCGCAAGATATATCGGAACAAAAATTTAATAGAAAGTTGCGATTTTGTGATTATATCCCGGCTCAAGCTAAAGTCAGCAGGATTGATGTGGAGCGAAAAAATTATCTTTTTTTTTAATTCAGTTATTATTTTTGGTTTATTGTTTTTTCGCTGTATATTTTAAATAGTATAGGCTTTAACGGCGGATAAGGGAAAAGTTATTAACAATTAGTTGCCTGCCTCACGCTTAATTACAGGACTGCAATCACTGCTGATGACAATAAAAATACTGCAGGTTCATAAATCCCGTTAACCGGGCAGGCACAATGAAGATGGGACTGAGATTATGACGATTCATAAACGCAAATTTGCATCGGCAGTGACATTAATCGAAGTAATGGCCGCTATGGCCATTTTAGTCATCTCTTCCATTGGGGCGTTAAGTTATCAATATCATTCTGCCAGGGACGCCAAAAAAGCACGTGCCCAAGTTGTTGCCACGCGCATTGCACAGTTGCTGCTCGAAGATTGGAAGAGTACCGGTGGCTCTTCAGCATATGACCCCAGGATTCTGGGGCTTGGCTTTTCTTCGCCAGCGCCGATCCCCTCTCATTTCAGCGAAGAAATGGGACAGGATCTTGGCAGCCCTCTTCGTGATGCCGTATATAACATCACGGTCGATGATGTGCGGATGATGGTCATGCTTACGTGGTCTGACGTTGCCCAGGATACGGTATCGGGCGTATTACTTCGACAGCTTAATGTGACAGTTGTATTTGGCTCATCCGAGCAGGAAACATCCAGAGAAAAGCCGGAAGAAAATCTTGGCCCCGTGGTTCTGACAACTTACGTACGGGTTGATGGGGCAGGTGGGTAAAAATGTAAGCAGGATAATCGAGAAGTATATATTGAAATAAAATAACGGGATACCAGAGATGAAATACCAAATTCCAAAAAGAAATTACAAATTCAGTTCCGGTGTGACTTTGGTCGAAATCACTCTCGCTATGGCACTAAACTCAATAGTTGCACTGGCCGTTGGGATACTTTTAATCGGTGGTAATCGTGGCTGGCAGAATATTTATGATTCGGCAAACAAGAAAATCAAACAGGATGCATTGGCGACTACTATAGCATTCGGCAGTATTGGAAGAAGGGCAAATCGGCTCAGTTATAAAATCTATAAAGTCAGCGGTAGTACTTTCCTGCCCGCATTACCACAAACATTAGATCCGCAGGAGGTCGTTTCCGGGGATGCCGTGGAGTTCAGGTACTGGGACGTCGCGCTCGACGAAAAGGATAGTTATAATTTGATGGATAACACGAAGAAAGCGACGGCTTACGCTCTGTTTTATATCGAAGGCAAAAAGTTGAAGATTGACTATGGCCCGTATCCACCCGGAGCGGTGCAGGACGACGGCGGTGCCAGAAATACCAGCGGTGTAGTCACGGAAGTTCTTTCAGAAAATGTATCCATGGAGGAAGACTCCGAAGTCGGTGCTTTTAGCCACACAACAATAAACGGCGTCGGCCAGGGATGCGTTCGAATAAATATTAATCTAACAGATCCTGAAACTGGTGACACCGTTAAAATAATGACCTCGACATTAATGCGGAATATATGGCCGAGGTGAGTACGGGAAAAATGAATTGGAGGATTGAGATTGTGGAAAAACAAAAATCGAAACCGGATTTGGTTACAATCATAATTCCTAAACATCGGAACGGCTCATCACTTGTCCTGGTTGTTATATCCCTCGTGGTATTGTCTTTTTTGGGAATAGGTATGTTAAAAGTCGCTTATGGAGTCAGGCACAGCGCAATTAGAATGAAAAATGAGACAATTGCAATGCTCGCCGCTGAAGCAGGCTATGAAAAAGCGATTTTCTGGATGTCTCAGAAGCAGGATATGCTAAGTGCGCTTCAGCAAGATGACCTGGGCATAGGTGGCGGACTTAAATTGCCAAGTGGTGATTCCAACTACCAGATTATGCTCTATACGTTTGCCGGCTCTCGCCCTGTTTATAGAGTTATATCCAACGGTAATTGTGGCGCATTCAAAAGAACAGTTGATGTTTTGGTCATCCAGGCTATAAGCGGCTGGGATATGGGTAAGTGTCTGGTACCTACCGGAACCAGCAGCACGACCCCTGTTTATTTTGTCGATGGGGAAATTATTGATATGCCGCTGCATATCAACGACTTGCAGGATAGTCCGGATGACATCGATATTCACTTAAGTGGCGACCCGCAATTTTTACAAACTGCGGGGATGGGTGAATCAAGATATACCAGCAGCGGCAGTGATAAATATGGTTCGGAGTTGGGCAAATTCGATAATGGAATTCTTTTCGACCAACCTGACAATAGAATAACAGACAAAGGTACCGTCCAGAACAAGATAGAGCGCTTTAAAGACAGCACAAATCCACAATACAAGCTTTCACCGGTTGCGCTTGCATCTGCTTCTGTTTCGAAACCGCAAGCTGCGGTTCAGCTCGAATTCTTTGTAGAAGACGGCGTCGGTAAAGTCCGTGTCACAAATGATTGTACCGTCCGGGCTTATCAGGGAAACAGGTATGATTATAAGGTTAAAGACGGCAGCGGCGGAGACGAGTTCGAGAAATACGATATTTACAGTTATCATTATGTCCCGAAAGATTCAGGAGTAGTCTATAACATTGAAGATACTTATGTCTCTCAGGATTTCGATGGTGTGGAATCAGAACCGGGTGGTCAGATTTATATAGACGGCAATGTCGTTATCGGCGGTGATTTGACCGACCATAATGGGAACCAGATAGTAAAAGGTAAGATTACTGTTGTAGCAACGGGTAATATCTGGGTCGCTGATTCCATAACGGTTGACGGCGCACACGATGCCGATGGAAAGCCTTCACAAGATAATACCAATATTCTCGGGCTGGTTGCTGATGGTGTTATCAAGGTTGTTGACCCGGGCATGTCCGGGCAAGTCGACGTCGATTTCGGGTCGTCGGATGATATTAGTGTTGGCGGTGCTGATTTTGAGTATGCCCCTATCGGTTTGCAGGATGATACTGCCAGTGGTGGTTATTACGAATGGGTGCAAACTGGAAGGTGGCCTTGGCAAAGGGAAAGGGTTTACGTGCCGGCAGAAGTAAAAGAATCTAACAGACTTTTACCGGAAGAGATGATAGTTGAAGCGGCCCTGACAGTCGGCGGAGGAGGCTGGGGCGCGGAAAATGTATATTATAATGATGGCAGAAAAAATACCAACAGTAGCGGTAACGACTCTTTAATTCTGCGAGGCACAATAACTGAGGTCATTAGAGGCGTAGTTGGACACGGCACAAACGGATATCTGAAGAACTACTATTTTGACAGTAGAGTGCTCGAAGGTATATTGCCTGGCGATATGTGGTTGCAGGGCAAGTACGTCCCCGCACCCGCCGGCTGGCACGATTACCGGGCGGCTGTTTATGATTAATCTTGATATATAACTTGACAATCTGGGTTGTTAATTACAAATAAAAACGGTTTTGGTCGGAGCTAAAAAATCCTGCCGGAACCGTTTTTTTTTCATTTTTAATAGAACGTCCTATAACCTTTGAGGGGCGTCTTAGAATCCATCCAAAATTGATTATCAATGGTCGGCATCTTAACTTGATTTAAAGACATAACAAAACAAACCATTAAGAATTACCATCGATCAGTTATTTTTTAGGACGTCCCATCTTCATAACATGCATCTTCCCATATAACCGGGAAGATTAACACCTTTTCAGTAAAACGCCTTGCCTGTTAAGCCGATTAAAGGATTATGGATTTGAAGCAAATACTCAATCTGAAAAGGATGGATTTGAAGCGAATACTCAGTCTGAAAAGGATGGATTTGAAGCAAATACTCAGTCTGAAAAGGAATGAAGTCTGTGGGCTGGATATTGGTTCATCTGCCGTCAAGATGGTTGTTATGCATAAAGACGACACTGGCTACGAGGTAATCGTAGCCGGCATATCACAAATAGTAGACCGGCACAACAACTTACCGGAACAAAGCAAAGGACACGGCGGAGTTGATACGAACATAACCAAAGCAATTCATGATTGTTTTACATCGACAAAGTCAAAAGACGGAAACAAACCCAGGGTCAAATTAGCTGTTTGCGGGGTAAGCGGCCCGGAAATAGCAGTGCGTGATTTTGAGTTTCCTCCGTTACCAAACGAAGAAATAGACGGGGCGGTATCCTTGGAAGCGGGATTGGTTTGTCCGTTCAATCCGGAACAGGCTGTTGTTGATTATCAACTGATACCTGACAGCGATGACAAGACCAGAGGTATTTTGGTAGCGGCAACAAATACGTTGATAAAAGGCAAAAGGCAGATAGCTCAAAAAGCCGGACTCAAGTGTGTCTTGATGGATGTTGACGGATTGGCACTTTTAAACTGCTTCAACAATTTCGCCGGCGAGCATGAGAAATCCACAACGGCAATTCTGAATGTCGGAAACTCCTATACTACCCTGGCAATTATGAGTGATGATTGTCGGCCGTTTATCCGTGATACGGCTTGTGCAGGTGATCATATAATCACTCGGATTTCAGAAACAAATAACATTTCCTCGGAAGCGGTTATGGAGATTTTATTTGGTGATTCATCAGGCGACGGGACCGAGTCTGGCGACAGCCTGGAAAAAGCCTGTGACGAACTGATAGCTGACGTAGCCGAGACGCTGCGTTTTTATGCAGCCAGTGAAAAATCAAAACCCGTTGAAAAAATATTTGTCTGCGGTGGTTTTGCGCCGGCAGGAGGTTTCGTTGAGTTATTGAGTCGTCGTCTTGGAGTCGAGGCGTGTTTATGGAATCCATTTGACAGTGCGCTGTGTCATACATCCGATCAATACGGGGACTTTTTCAAGAAGACAGGCCCGGCAATGGCGGTTGCAGCCGGCCTTGCTATGAGGAATATTGAGACGGCTCGTGAGAAATAACATGGACAACAGAGCAATAAAAACTACGTTCACTATAGATCTGCTAAAGGGGCAGGGCCTCCCGCTCAGAAGTAGTCCTGCAGGTATAGCTGTTACCGTAATATCTGCTGCTATACCGATTGTTATCGCAGTTGTAATTGCCTTATTATATATGCATAACAAATTTGATATGTCCATGAAGGAGAAGGAAATAACTGAGCTGGTGGAAAAAGTTGACGAATTGTCTGACACTGTAGAGATGCAAAAATCATTGGAGGAAGAGAAAATCCACTACAACGTTTGCCTGTCGGAGGTTAAATCCTCAATAGGAAAATTCAGTCAATGGTCTCCGGTTTTGACGACATTAGTAGAAAATATGCCCAGATCAGTTGTATTGACGGAGCTTGAAGTAGTACAGGATACTGTAAAGAAAAAGGTACCGGATAAAGATAATCCAAACACATTGATAGAAATCGATGCTTTTGTAACAACTATGCGAGTGACTGTTAGTGACAGTTCGCAATCTGATAGTGACGAAGCAGTAAAAGAATTTCGGGATTATATTTGTTCCTCCGCTTTGCTTGGGCCGAGGCTTGAAAAGGTCGGTGTTTCAAAAGAATCCGGCACCCACGGAGGACAGGATGTGGTCTATTACCTGATTGATTGTGTCTTTAAGGCTGGATTATAGCATGGTCTTTTTAGAAACATATAAAAAGAATCTTAAGATATGGGCCGTGATATGGGCGGTTTGTATGGTCCTGTTTGCTATGATTTATGTGCTCGTTCTGGGGCCGCAAAACCATAGTAGAAAAAGGCTTAAAAACGAACTTGACGAGAAAAGACAATTGTATGAGTTCGCACAAAATGCAGCGCATGAGGACACCAGAAACCGCTTGCTTGATCAAATCGAGGGATTGCGAAACAACCTGAACGTTTTCACTATTGACCTCGAGGATTCAGCTAATCTTACGTTTGATATAAGCCAGATCGCCCGCGAAAAGAATGTTGCTTCGCTAAACGTCGAAAATAAGAACAAACGCAAAGCCGTGGAGGAACCTGATTCTAAGAATATTTCCGAGAACCATATCAATATCAGTTTCATTACGGGATTTAATCAATTTGCAGCTTTCCTGAATGCTTTAGAGAGACATCAACCTGTTCTTTTCGTGAACGAGTTTAAGTTGGTTCGGTCAAATCAAAATAAGTCGGCCTATCAGGTAACAATGGATGTGGCTGCTCTTATTAAAAAGCAGCGGGATGATAAAACTACTGCAAAGTCTTTACAGCAAATGTCAGATAAAAACATATGAGGAAAATAAGAGGCAGAAAAATGTTAAAAATCGAACATGTCAGACGAAAAGCTTCGGTAAGGAGATAATAAAATGGATACGCATGATGAAGGTAATAAAGCGGGTCCACAGAAAGAATCCTCATCGGTTTTTAGAGGCGGACCGATTTCGCAGGGCGATACACAGGCTGACAGCCAAATAAACAATCGCCAGGCTTCAAATCCGTATCGTCTTGAACAGTCATCGCGTGAAGATAATACGAAAGAATCGCTTGAAGATAGTGCGAAAGAGTCGCGTGAAGATAATACGCAAGAACAGTTTGGAGCTACTCCTCCCTCTGTACGAGGCGCCGACCTCTGGCAGCAGATAAAAGATAAACTCTTCCCGGAAAAACCGGGAGTCAATAACATAAAACAAAAAGCAATGGTGATTTTGATACCGATTCTTGCTATTGTCATGATTTTTATGTTCAGACAGGTACTTAGTAAAGCTCCAAAGAAAACGAGAGGGGCTACGAATGATGATGCACCTGCTGTCGGCACAGTTGGTTCAGATAGTGAAATCAATTGGCAGATTCCGGAACCAATACCAATGGAGATAAGGGATCCGATTAAACCGGCGACTCAAGCTCAAACAGTCCTGCCGAGCGCCTGGCAAACTGATTCTAACGATATGGGGATGCTGAGCGTAAGAGGAATTCTCTACAGCCAGGATAAACCGTCTGCTGTTATCGGGAACAGAATTGTGCATCTGAATGATAAAATAGATGGTGCCACCGTTGTGGAAATTGACCGGGACTCTGTTATCTTCGAGAGAAACGGAAAAAGATGGACGAAAAAAGTGGCGGAGCTGGAGATTGAGCAAAAAGAACAAGAACAGATAGAGCTAAATGATGAGACGGATAAAATACAGAGCTAAGAACAGTATTTATAAGAGTTTTCTCAGGCTCGGCTCGCTTAGATAGTTAAAAGTTAAACGAATATAAAAAATGCAATATTCAATAAGAATTAATTCTCATAAGGAAAATATTATGAAAAGATACGCAAAATTAAGGGTATTATCCATCTGGGCGATTATCGGTTCTTGCTGTGTTTTCTCTAATACCGTCAGCGCCGTTGAAGATATCCTGATAGATGAAAAGCCATTAAGCCAGCTTGAGATGAGGATGCAAAAAAAGGTATCAATCGATGTCAGTGATGTGCCGATCGAAATGGTTATAAGACAGCTCGCCGAGCAGGTGGATGTTGATTTTATTAAAAGCCCGAATGTAACCGGTAATGTAACCGTTACGCTGACCGGTGTCTCGGTTGAAGAGGCTCTGCAGAGCATTCTCGATGTGCACGGCTGCGCCTACATACAAGGCGAAAACGTGGTTAGGATACTCTCACGCGAGGAGATACCCGAGATTTCCGAAAGGCTGATGACCGAGACCTTCGAGATTATTTATGCAGATGTCACCGAGGTTGTCAAGGCACTGGAAAAGTTCAAGTCGGCTCAGGGTTCGGTATCCTCCATCCAGGGCACCAGCCATATAATTGTCACCGACACCGAGAACAAAGTCAGAGATATTGCAACTCTGATTGAAAAAATCGACCGTATTACTCCACAGGTGCTGGTGGAAGTAAGGATTTATGATATTACCAGTCAGGACTATCTTGACCTTGGTATTGACTGGTATGCCGGCAGGCGAACCAACTTGAGCAGCAATTACCCCATCAACGACGACATAACAATTAGTAAGTCCGGCAGCGATACTTACATCAACAGCATAACCGACCCGTCTCTTAAGGCAAGCTTTAGCGCCGGGACAAACAAAACGGATGATAGCACACAGGGATATTTACAATTTGGCCTGCTTAACGAACATATCGACATCTTTGCAAAATTGAGAGCCGAACAGGAGAATATCGATGCCAAGCTGCTTGCCAACCCGAGAATTATGGTTCTTGATAATGAAAAGGCCCTTTTCGATATCGTAACCGAGCATCCCTATGTTGAACGAACCATAACCGGCTCAACCATTACTGAAACGGTTAAATTCAAAGAAGTCGGTATCAAGCTCGAAGTGACACCGCATGTAACAAGAGACGGCATGGTGAGAATGCGCATTCAGCCTGAGTTCGGTGTCGTAATCACTAATGTCCAGATCTCATCAAGTGATGTGCCTGTTGTTGACACTCGTAAAGTCGATACAATAGCGCTGGTGCAGGATGGTCACGCTGTTGTCTTAGGCGGCTTGCGAAAGAAAAATACAACCCAGCGGTTCAATAAAGTCCCCTTGCTCAGCGATGTGCCGATACTTGGCAAGCTCTTCAAATTCGAAGGCGAGAGTACGGTTGTTACCGAACTGGTCGTTTTTATAACGCCGAAGATTATATCCAAGCCGATTTTATCTGAGCACGAGCAGCAGGCCTTCGATGTAACTGAATTCGAAGGACCACCGCCGGTTTCTACTAAAGCAGAGACTTCCCAACAACTGGACCAGAAATAAATACCGATTTCAAAGCGTTTCTTGAATTTTACCTGGCGTTTTGCGAGATACGCTTTATGAATCTTTCTTTACATAAAGTGTCTGGCTGGGGAAGGCGAACTCAATTTGCTCGGCCTCAAACCGTTTCATAATCTCAAAGTTGACACGTTCGTTTACCTGCTGATACAACCAGTAATCCGGCGGCTTTACCCAGTAACTCAAGTAAATATTCAATGACCAGTCGTTGAAATCGCTGAAATACACCCTCGGCGGTTTATCAGGATCTGTATTTATCTCCTGCACATCCGCGAGCACCTCTTTGATAACCTCGACCGCCTTTTTTGCTTTCGTATGCCCGGAGTCATACGTGATTGTGATATTGGAAGTTCTGCGAATAAAGGGACGCCTGCCGATATTTTCCACGGTCGAGCTTGTTATGATGCTGTTGGGTACCGTGACGAGATGACCTTCGAGCGTTCGTACTCGCGTGCTTCTAAAGCCGACTTCCTCAACCGGCCCGCGGTGCTCGCCGATTTTTACAAGCTCACCCATTTGAAACGGCCGATCCGTAAAGATAGTTACAGAACCGAAGAAATTGGCAATCGTATCTTTGGCCGCAAATGCTATCGCCAGACCGCCCACACCGGCACCGAGTAACAGCGATTTGATTCTATTTGCCCCCAGGATGTTCTCGGCGATTAAAAGAACTGCGATGATTGCTATCGTCAAACGCAGGGCTTTGCGCACGATCGGAACGAGCATATCATCGAGCTTGGTGTCAGTTTTACTGACCACGCGATTAAGATAGTATTCAATAACGTCCACAAGCCGGTAAAGGGCATAGGCAGCCGAAACGGCGGCCACCACTTGGGCGATTTTTGTCCATCCGGCGCCGATTGCGAATCGTATTCCTGTTTCATCATCGAAGAATAAAGGAACTTTAGCCAGAAACACACCGGCGGCGAATATCATCACATAAACTGGTTTTGTGAGTGCTTTTAACAAAAGTGACCGGAGACCTTCGCCCTTTTTTTGTACTAACCGCGAGGCATAACCGCTCATAGCAAATTGGATGATCCGCCCTGCTACCATAGCCACCAATACTACAAGCAGGACAAGGGCGAACCGCCAGATGGAGTTTCCCTTGATGATTTCGTAATTGACTATCGCATTCCACCAGTCAGACTTGTTGCCTGCCGCTATTAAAAAAGATGTCATATCTTTACTCCTGTTATTAAAATACCTCTCGTTTTTATATTTTTGGTTGAATTATTTACTATCTATAACAAATAATCAATAGTTGATTTGCGAACAATCTGATACCGTCTGGATATAAAAATGAACATTCTTGTACGATTGACGTTAGAGATAGCATATTCTTACGTGAAAAGTTGTAAAGTTTCCGGGTCTTTTATTCGAGCATGATATAGCCTTGTATTGATAGGTGATTTTATGAAACGAACCACGCTGAATTTTATTGTCGATTTGTTTAGTCTTATAAGCCTGCTGGGTCTGATTTTTACCGGCTTTATTATCAAGAACATCTTGCCGCCCGGCACAGGTGGACGCGGACAGGTGATTCACGGCGGGCTAGGCGCTGGCCACGTTAAAGCGTTGCTCTCCATGACTCGCCTCGAATGGGGCGATATCCACTTTATTATATCCGTCGTATTTGTCGTTTTGATGCTGGTTCATTTGGTTCTGCATTGGACCTGGATTAAATGCTACTTCAAATCACTATTTCGCTTTTCGTGGAAAAATTGCGACAATTTGGAGAACCCTCCAGAGTAAATCTGGGGGCTAACCAAAATTGGTTTTGTTTTTTCAAATTTCTTTTCGCAAT
>CAZMWN010000015.1:0-24892 GCA_964569935.1 uncultured Pirellulales bacterium | reverse complement strand
AATGGGGTCGATAACCAGCCCTGCGGATACTGCACTATAATCTTGCGAATCTTACCCAGCTCGCCTTTTCGCACCATGTCCCGTGCCAATTTGACCATCGGGTAACCGGTGTAATTGTGCATCAGGCCGAACACCTTGCGGGACTTCTTAACGAGTTTTTGCAGCTCCTTTGCCTCTTTGGCGTTGAGCGTCATTGGTTTCTCACACATCACGTGGAAGCCCGCATTGAGAAAATCTCTGGCGATAGGAAAATGCCAGTTGTTCGGCGTGGTAATCGAGACGAAATCAATCCTTTCACCCTCCGGCAAGTTTAGTTCTCGTTCTATCATTTGCTCGTAAGTGCCGTATACACGTTTGCGGTCAAGCAAAAGCTCTCGCCCCATTTGCCTGGATTTGCGGGGATTAATATCAAACGCTCCGGCTACCAACTCGATACCCCCGTCCAAACGTGATGCCTTGCGGTGCACTTCACCTATAAACGCTCCCGGTCCGCCGCCAACCATTCCCATTTTTAATTTTCTATCGAGTGCCATGCCTGCTCCTTTCACTAAAAAAATATGCCAACAAAAGCTTCGTGTTTTAAGGTGATGTTTTAATAATCCACAAATGTAACGTAAACCAATCCACTTCGCAAGGTTTTGTTCAAAAAGAAAATCTATGTAAAATACGCCTCTAAGAAGCTATTAGCTTGACAATCCTGCGAAGTCAGACTTTAAATCATTGAACACAAGTTATAAATCATGTAGGCTGTGAAATTCCCATAGCTCAATGATTACCGGGTAGTGGTGAATTGAGCTATTGAGCTGGATTATTTTTTAGAGTAACCAAAAAAGTCGAATGCAAAGAAGTTCATAGGAGATAAGAAATCAAATGGCGAAACTAAGTGCATTTGCCGACGAAGTAACCGACAATTTTCTGGAACAGGTCAAGTACCTTGCCGCCGAACGCGTAGGCTTCATCGAGCCACGCTTTATCAATAAGAAAAACATCATGGACCTGACGAAGAACGAACTAAATGAAGCAAAAAAGATGATTCAGGACCACGGCCTGAAAGTCAGTGCCATCGGCTCACCCATCGGCAAGGTCCGGCTCGACGAGCCCTTTGAGCCGCATCTGGACAAATTCAAACACGCAATCGACCTGGCGGTTTTCTTCGAGACCCCGTTCATAAGAATGTTCAGCTACTATGCACCCGAAGGCAAGAACATCGATGACTATCGCGACCGGGTTATGGAAAGGATGGCAGCCAAGGCCGAGCTGTTAAACGATGTTGATGTCACTATGGTGCATGAAAATGAAGCCAAAATTTACGGCCATAGCGCCCAAAACTGTGTTGATATAATTGAGACTATTAACTCGCCGAAACTCTGGCTGGTCTATGACCCCGCCAACTTCGTCTGGGGCGAAAAAATCACGGATAATATCGAAAGCTGCTGGCCTGTGATGAAACCCTATATCGTCCACGTTCACATCAAAGACTGGAAGCTCGGCGCAAAGGACGTCGGCAGTATTCCCGGAGAAGGTGACGGCCAAATCAAAGAGCTGCTCGCCGAGCTTGCCGCGGCCAACTACGAGGGCTGCCTGACGATGGAACCGCATCTGCGGCTCGGCGGACAATTCGGCGGCTCCACCGGACCGGAACTGTTCTCAAGGGCTATTGAGGCAGTAAGAGAAATCGCCGACGAGGTAGGTTTGGCTTGTGATTGATTTTGTATAGAAAGGAAGATGGACATGAAAACCTGGAATTTCGGGATAATAGGCGCCGGACTAATCGCCGACTTTCATGCAAAGGCCATTGGTGACATTCCCAACGCAAAACTTCTCGGCTGCTGCGACAAGATAGCCGACAAGGCCAAAAAGCTCGCGGATAAATATCACGCCCGTGCTTTCGAAGACTACCGGCAAATGCTCGAGAGCGGTGAAATCGATATTGTCACTATTGCCACGCCGAGCGGATTTCACGCCGAGCCAACTATTGCCGCCGCCGAAGCCGGCAAGCATGTAATATGCGAAAAGCCGCTGGAGATTACCTTAGAGCGAATCGATACTATGATCGAGGCACACGAAAAGGCCGGTACATATTTAGGCGGCATATTCCCCTACCGCTTTAACGATACGATGACTCCTATCAGGGAGGCTATAAATTCCGGGCGACTCGGTACAATTACTTACGCCGGGATATATGTCCCCTGGTGGCGGACGGATGAGTATTACAAAGACTCCTGGCACGGCACATGGAAGCTGGACGGCGGCGGCGCACTAATGAACCAGTCCATACACATGGTCGATATGCTCTGCGACCTGATGCCGCCCATCGAATCGGTACAGGCATTCACGGCGGCGCTCGGTCACAAAATAGAAACCGAAGACACCGCGACCGCTGCAGTTCGTTACACCAACGGCGCTTTAGGAATCATCTACGGCACAACCGCCTCGTACCCGGGACAGTTCAGGCGTTTTGAAGTCACCGGCACGAAAGGCACTATCATAAACGTGGAAAACAGTATTACCGTCTGGCAGTTCGCCGATGAACAGCCGGAGGATAAGGAAATCCTCAACAGGTTCGGCCAAATTGAAGGTGGTGGCGGCGTCTCTGACCCGGCGGCAATCTCCTATGAAAATCACACGCGGAATTTCAAGGCATTTCTCGAAGCACTCGAAACCGGAAAAAAATTCTGGATCGACGGACGCGAAGCCCGCAAGGCGGTGGAAGTGATTCTGGCGATATATAAATCCGCCAAAGAAAACAGGCCTGTGAAATTAGACTCCTGACATAACCGATATAGTTGTTTGTTTATGTTGATATTATGCCTATGTTCTTTCTGAATTTTGTGCACAATCTCGTGGCAAGTTTAGCCTTACAATTTCTCCGCAGGAACAACTTTCCCACTTTGACGAAGGACCAGTTTTGTGACCTGGCCGTTAGCATCTTTGATGAACGTTATATTTGCATCAACCTCTCTAAAGGAAAAACGTGTCGCGGTTTCAGGATATAACTGGAGCCTGCGCTGGCCCGTGGCCTGGCAATAGAGCCGGTCATCTTCCTGAGTAATCGCAAGATCGAATCCGACTTTGATTCGATAGCTGCCAACGTACTCACTATAGTTGGATGCTACTTCAGGGTCTTTTAACGCCTTCTTCGGCAAACGATACGGCTGCCCAAATAAAATAGCGGCAAGGTCCTCGCTTATCCGGGTGACGGGACAATGTTCGAAATTGCTAAGGACAATTATACAGGCATTATCATCAATAAATCGCACTATGTTTGGCCTGAAGCCTTCCAAATCTCCCATATGGGCCAGGACGTTTTTATCAAATATGCGTGTTCTACCCCATCCATAGCTGTATTGCTCCGGACCAGACATAATCAACTTATTCACAGAGGTCTTGTCGATGAGCTTGTCGCTATTGAGAGCCCGGTCCCATTTATATAAGTCTCCTACTGTCGAATAAATAGCGCCGGAGCCGTGGGCGTTCTGCATGATACGGTTTTCCGCCGGAACAATATTATTGCCTTTAATCTTGTGCCCTATTGCCATGTCCTCAATCTCACGTTGATAATATTCAAAACCTGAACGATCCATGCCTAATGGTTCCAGTATCTGATTTTTAATAATCTCGGCATAGGGCTTTTGTGTCACCTTTTCAATAATGAATCCGAGCAGAATATAATTGGAATTGCTGTATTCAAATTCAGTACCCGGCGCAAATTCCAGGGGTAGATTCTTGAATGTCTCGATTGTCTGTTCAAGTGGACAAAGGTCAGTTCGCCGCCGCGTATTGAAATCAGGCAGTGTCGTATGGTCCACAATTCCGGAACGATGATTGAGCAGCATTTCCAGAGTGATTTCATTGCCCCGTGGATAATCAGGAAGGTAAGTTGCAAGGGATTCGTTTAAATGCAGTAAGCCCTTTTGTTCGAGTTGCAGCACGGCCATAGCGGTAAAGCCCTTTGTCAGCGAGGCGATACGAAACCTTGTATCGGTTGTGTTGACAATATCCTTGTCATAATCCGCTTTTCCGTATGCATCCTGGAAAAGTATTTCGCCGTCTTTGGCAACGAGCACCGCACCGCTGAATAAATCCTCCGCCGTCCACGCCTCTATGTAAGTATCCATTTTTTGCTGGAGCGTATCTGCCGCAAAACAAGATGTTGCCGTCAAAATAAACAGTATGCTCCAAACAAAGCTAAAACCCGCTTTTTTATGCATCATAAGACTTTTCTCCTGTAAAAAAATATCAAACAATATTAAATGTAGTCGCAGTCTTCAGGCGTTTATTTCAGAAAAAAACCAACTTCTTTTTATTCAAACAATGGTTGATAAAAGAATTGTTCCCTGAAAACCGGATGTGAAATGTCTTGCGAGGAACCCGGATCAATCAAAACAACGTGGCAATCTCCTCTGTCATTCCCGCATACTATATTGTCATTCCTGCGGAAGCAGGAATCCAGAATATTTTAGCCTTCACGGATTGGTATTTACTTTACGAGGCTGTTGAGATACTCTTCCACGTTCGTGTAGCCGTCTGCGTCCGCATCCGAGGCGCCGTCGGCCCCGTCCCTGGGATTCAGGCCGTGCTGCTTTTCCCACTCATCGGGCATACCGTCACCGTCTGTGTCGATAGGTGCCGAGGCGCTTTTCAAATCCGGCCAGCCGCCGACTTCCTTCTGGCTGTTTATGATACGGCCTTTGCCGTTTTTAATCTCTTCAACAATCCTACGGTCCACGGAGTCCCGTCGCGGCAGACTCGCTCCGCCATATTGCAACACGGCTCGATAAGCATCCTTTGCGTCCTGTGTTATAATCGGCCCTGTTTCAAACGGCTCAGACCGCTTGTATGCTGCGATTTGTGATTTGTCCCAATCGCCGAAATTCACTAAAGACCACGGATCATCCGGCAGTTTATGGTTGTAATAATTACCGGCGAAAAAGCCCCTGTTGTAAGGCGAGCCTTCCTGATAAGCTATGCCGGATGATTTGGAATTCGGGCCGGACACAAGGTAATTGCCTACATAATTGAGCTTCGTGACAGTGCTCTTATCGGCGTTGTAGCCGGCGTGCGAACCGCCCCAGTTGTAGATGACGTTATTACGGAAATCCAGCAGCAGGCCGTTCGGGTCCTCATCGTGAGGATTGGAGAAATCGTAATTGCCGGGACGCGGATTGCGCCCTTGATTGTGGGCGTAAAGATTATGGTGATAGCTGTAGCGCACGCCGCGACTGCCGCGTATCAACGACCCGAAGCCGTGATTCTTCGGATTCAGCGCTTCGGTAATAAAGCACCACTGCACCGTCAGGTCACTAATCACCGGCCAGTGCGTCGACGAAGAAAGCACTTCGTCCAGGCCCCAGCTTGTCGAGCAGTGGTCGATAATGATATTATGTCCCCTTGATATGGTGACGGCGTCACCGGCCTGTCCCTCGTCGCCCAGACGGCACCGCAGATAGCGGACAACGGCATGGTCCGCTATGACTATTAATGTCCCGTTGCGAAGACATATCCCGTCGCCTGGTGCTGTCTGCCCGGCGATGGTAATAAACGGATTTTTGATTACTATATCTTTTTCAAGCTGTATCGTGCCGGAGGTATCGAATACGACTATACGCGGCCCTTCGGCTTCAATCGCCTCGCGCAAACTACCCGCCCCACTGTCCTCAAGCATCGTTACATGGTACACCTTTCCACCCCGTCCTCCTTTCGAATATGCCCCGAATCCCTCGGCCCCGGGAAAAGCCCGAACCTGCCCTGTACCGTTCTGGTGCAGGGTCGCCCCAAAAACCGGTTGTAATGAAAGTAGTACGGCAAGTAGAATTGAACACATTAACTTTTTCACGACATCTCCTTTCAACGATAGAAAGACATAGCAATAGTATTCTACCTATTTCATACCACTAATACTCGATTCTGTCAATCACTTCCAACTTTGAGCTTCAATATCATCCACAGCAACATTGAAAATTATGCAACATAGAAAAGAATAAAAAAGCACTTGATAGAATATCTCAAATCTGATATACTTTAGTTCGCACCTGTTAGAGAGGAGTTATATATGATGCGGATTCAAAATCTGGAGAGAAATCTTACTATATTCATTATTATATTGTTCATGGCTTGCACTTCTTTTGCCGACCGGATTATTTATGTCAATGACGACGCAACGGGAGCGAATGACGGAACATCTTGGGAAAATGCCTACATATATCTGCAGGATGCCCTGGCCGATGCAAATTCCGCAGAAAAACCTGTTGAAATCCGCGTCGCCCAGGGCGTTTACAAACCCGACCGGGGAGTCGGACAAACACCCGGTGATAGAGAAGCGACATTCCAGCTTCTTAATGATGTGATGCTTAAAGGTGGCTTTTCTGGTATTAGTGAAGTCGATCCTAACCTTAGGGACATTGAAGTGTATAAAACATTGTTGAGTGGCGATTTGGGATCCAATGATCTCGAAATAAATCATCCTGAGGATTTAAGAGATGAACCAAGCAGAACCGATAACAGCTACCATATTCTAATCGCTGTAGATTGTAATGATTCTGCTTGTATCGAAGGTTTCGTGATAATGGCCGGTAATGCCAACGGCAATCACGATGAAGCTCGTGGTCGCGGGGCCGGATTATATAACTCATGTGCAGGCCCAGCGATAAAGCAGTGTATTTTCATAGGCAATTACGCAACGCGTGGAGGTGTCGTATATAACAATTACAGAGCCAGCGAGTGCCATGGTGGTGACGTCGCGTTTTCGAAATGTTTTTTCAAAGCAAACTCTGCGAACTATGGCGGTGCCATATACCTCAGAAGCGGTAAACTCGAACTAATAGACTGCATCTTTGTAAACAACAGTGCGACAACCAGTGGAGGTGCTATATACAGTTATGAATCTTATACATGCATAAACTGCATATTCAACGGCAACAGGGGAAATTATGGAGGAGGAATACATAATCATAATTGTGGTCCCACTCTAACAAATTGTTTGATTGTCAATAATAAGGCTGATCTCAATGGTGGAGGTATCTATAACTATCCTGGTAGAACTACTATAAACAACTGTATTCTCTGGGGAAACAGCGATGGTTTTGGCACAGGAGAATCAGCGCAGGCATGCCCGTATTATGAGGCATATACTTTTAATCATTGTTGTGTACAAGGCTGTACAGACAATATAACAAATACAGCGGTGACAGGTAAAGACCCAATGTTTATAGATTTGGACGGCCCGGACAACATTCCGGGAAATGATGACGATGATCTTCGACTGCTTGCTGTCTCCCCCTGTATCGATACCGGAGACAATACCGCCGTTGAAGAATTGACATTGACTGATATCCAGGGCAATCCTCGCATTATTGGCGAAGCGGTTGATATGGGAGCTTATGAAGGTGGTTATCAGGGAATCGCTGTCAGAGACAGGAATATCGTAGTCCCGGAATCGTCACAGTCGAGCATTGCCGTTATATTGGCAAAGGACCCGGGTGGGACTGTTGAAATAAATGTAGAGGTCGTAGAATGTGAGCCAGAACTTACTATCATATCGGAAGATAAGTTATACTTCGACTCTTCGAATTTCTTCATACCTCAGTATGTCGGCCTATCGGCGGGTCATGACCCGGATTACCTGCCGGGACAGGCTGTGATAGAACTTTCCGGTGTGGGACTGCACACAATTAATTTGAACGTAAATATACCCGATGTGCAAAGACCGACGGTTCTGTATGTTGATGATAGCGCTACGGGAGCCGATGACGGAACGAACTGGTATAATGCTTTTGTGAATTTACAGGATGCGCTAGTAACCGCAAGGTTAGTTCCATCTATCCTTGAAATTCAAGTTGCTCAAGGCATTTATAAACCGGACCAAGGGGGTGGAAATACACTTGGCAACATAACGGCAACTTTCAATCTTATTAGCAATATAAAAATAAAGGGAGGATACGCAGGTGCCGTTGAGCCGGATCCCAATGAACGAGATGTGGAATTATACGGTACAATACTTAATGGGGACCTGGAGAATAACGATAGGCCCATAGATGAGATAGAACCATATAATATTGATAAAGATCCGAGCAGAACTGACAACAGCCTTCGAGTTGTGACAAGTCAGGTATTGGATCCAAATACTTTTATAGACGGCTTTATTGTAACAGCCGCGACCGAGGCCGGATTATATATAAGCAACATTGACGATATTACCATCTGTAATTGTACATTTGCTTATAATGCAGCCTCCGGGATAGTCTGTTATGCATCCGAACCTAATATCATAGATTGTACCTTCGAGTACAACTTTGGAAATTATAATGATGGTGGTGGGATACAAATTCGATATGGTAGTACTCCAAGAATTATTCAGTGCACTTTCAAAAATAATTGGGCCCCTAATGGGGGTGGATTATACAGTATAGACAGCAAGCTGTGGCTGGAGGATTGTGAGTTCATACATAATACAGCAAGTGGTCTGTGGTATGCCGATGTTGGATACGGCGGAGGTGTATATGTTGAGTTTTACAAAGACGGCACAAAAATTGAAAATTGTTCTTTTACCGAAAATGCAGCAAGTACTGGCGGTGGAGCAGGAATTGGTCATCACGGTATGTTTATATCATCAAGAGAAGAAGAGACTATACTCCTGTCAGAATGTACGTTTATACGTAATCAGGCCTCATTTGGTGGAGCAATAAGTCAGTACCGTTCAACACTCAATATTAATGACTGTGAATTTCATAATAATTATTCTGTAAATGGTTTTGGTGGTGCGATTGAAATTTTATCAAGTATTACGAATCTTAACAATTGCATTTTCTCGGGTAATTTAACAACTTCAAGAAGAGCTTCCATTTCAAAAGGAGCTTCCATAAGCGCCACAGGTACGCGAGAAGTGGCTATACATATTTGGAAGTATCCACAGAATTTTGAGATTATGTTAAATAACTGTACCTTTAGAGGTAATATTTCTTCCGCTGGAGGGACATTTTATTGCAGATCACACGACAGTAAGGAATTGGATAATACGATTATTACCAATTGTATCTTTGATAATGGTGGTAATGAGATAAACAATCCCGATGGTTCACAAATTACTATCGACTATACGAATATACGTGGAGGTCTAAGTTCGATTGATGATCCCTGTAACGCTGTTATCTGGGGCAAAGGCAATATGGATGTCGATCCGTTATTTGCTAATCCCGGTTATTGGGATCCGAACGGTACACCTGAGGACCCGAATGACGATTTCTGGATTGAGGGCGACTATCACTTAAAATCACAGGCGGGAAGATGGAACCAGGCCAGTGAAACCTGGTATTTTGACGATGTAACCAGTCCCTGTATCGATGCTGGTGACCCGAACAGTCCGATGGCTTTTGAGCCGGAACCCAACGGCAGGATTATCAATATGGGCGCCTACGGCGGAACCGCCGAGGCCAGCAAATCATACTCTGCTGAATGACCTTAGGAATATGAATTCTGAATAACGAATATCAAAAATTTTAAATGAGCAAGTGTCCTTCCTCTTTGGTTTGATGACATTTGGGCAAACCGATTAAGTTAAGTAAGTTGTAATGAATCGAATCCTACGTGTTGTTACTCTGCATTCAGGCTTTTTAATATCTTCTTAGCCAGTGGTTCCTTTATTTCATTGTGGCGTGGTACGGCCTCAATAACTCCTGATTTCGGATTTATCCAGAGCGAGTGTGAAGAACCTTCTCTTTTTAGAAAACAGCCGGCGATCCTAAGCCTTTTTTCTAATTGTTTTCTTTTCATTAGATTGCAATTGTTTCCTGAATTGCATCATCGGGTAAGCCGCGTCGAATATCTTCCAGTCGATCTTCCAATATGATGATTATCGCCTTTTTGAGGCTTTCTTTTGTCTGTTCGATTGTTTCACCCTGTCCGTTTGCTCCTGGAATCTCCGGACATACCGCCCAATAGCCTCCTTCCGGAGCACTTTCGATAACCGCCGTAAACTCACCTTTCATGGCATGTCCTTTCTATTCGTCAAATAACCGAAAATATTAAGGCATCACAATATCATAAGCTTATTGTTACTGCCTTGCTGCAATAAGGATACAAAAAAACGGCGTATTTGTCAATGGTATTCTACCACCTCAAGTGTGCCATGAGAAGGAATGACTTGTTTCATTAGATTCCTCGGCTACGCTCGGAATGACGTTGAAACTATACATTAAACGCGATACGCCATAAGCAGCACGCAAGGCGAGTTCCGTGTAAAGGACAATTTGCTTCAAAAGAGCCGATTTTGCTTGTAAATCGATTGTTTTTTGATATAAAATATGAAGTTCCCGTAAGGGACGCCTAAGGCGGAACTATGGATAGTTCGTAGGGGATAGGGTATAGCGAGTAGCAGATAGCAAATCAAAATGCAAACCTCGAAATGAAAAATTGCAGAAAAAGTAATATTGAGGCACAAAGGTTCAAAGTAGCAAAGAAGCAAAGTAACTGTGTAACTATGTGCCTCTGTGCCTTTGTGGCTATTTATCCATGGCTCCTGTGGCCATGGGGTGTTCTACAATTATCGAGAGTTCTCTACAAATCGGCCTTTTTTTGCAAAACAAACCCAATCCTTCGACTGCGCTCAGGACAAGTTTTTAAGTGTAAGCTCTTTGAAATAAAAAGATTATGACAAAAACCGGTAATTGGCCGGGTAGGAAAACAAGTCAAAAACAAACCCAATTCAAAGCCAAAACAAAGCCAATTTACCCCCAGCGCAAGGCTGGGGGCTAAACGAGGATTTTGTTAAAAAATGATGGAAAATTGCTACAAAATGGCAGGTTTTTTAATAAAAAGCAGCTATTTTTGTGATTTTTCGCCGGTCGGCGATGGATTATTTACAATAGTCGCAGATTCGGTCAGCGGGGCTTTATGACGTCTATTATTGAACTGCAAACACGATTGTTTTTCCCTGGCGAACTTGACGCCCCTGCCGGTAACGATTTCTTTTTGTTCCCGGACGAACTCCATATACTGCAGCAGTGCCCATGCACTGTTGTCCCATCTCATCTGGTATCCTCTCTGGTGGGCCTGCCTTTCCATCATCAGCCGTTTTTCCCTGTTGAAAGCGAGATAGTCTATAGCCTGTGCTATCTGCTCCACCGAAGGCTCATCCGGATCGACAAGAATTCCCCTGGCGTATCTTCCAATAACGAGTCCCGGCGGGCATCTTTTATTCGAATAAATCAACTCAAGCGCATACAGGGACTTGGTTGCGACAGCTACTCTGCCGGCACCAATGGTATCCGCCAGTATGCCGCTGGATATTTGCTGCATATTCAGATATGGCAATATCATGGTGTTCGTTGCGCCGTAAAGTTTCAGAAATGTGTTTTCATCCATAAAGTTGTCATAAAAGACCACTTCATTTTTATCAAAATCAACCGTGCTAAGGTCTTTCGTTTTACACCATACAACCTTAGCATCACGCAGCGCATCGTCCAGCAATTGCAGGTACTCCCTGTACGGTCGGCCCTGGTCGTCTTTAACAAATTCCGGATGACACTGCCCGGCAATCAGGTACACGACCTTTTTCCTTTGAGCTTCCGTGCAAGATTCGGCCAAAAATTTGCCAAACGCCCGGATGCCGTACTGGATGCCCTTATCCGGCGACATCAGACCCAGCGTTGTAATGAGCATGCGGTCATTTATGCCGAATTCGTGTTTTATCTCGAGCCTGTCATACTGAGACGGATGCTGCATCCTGATACCGTGGTCGATGTGCTTGAGCCTCGAATGCTCAATCCCATAGATGTGAGATTCGAGAATATGGATAGCGCTTTCGGTAGTGACAATCAGACCGTCGGTGAACTCGGCAAGCTGCAGCAGCGTTTGCTTTTGATACGGATTCGGCTCATGGAGCACAGTATGCAGATAAACCAGCGTTGTCAGTCCATGGTCGCGAAATGCCTTCGCCATATCAACGAAATTCGTGCCCTGCCCATCGTTGCCGTCGGCATCGGGGTCGAGGCCGTACTCGTGCTGCAATATCACTACAGTCGAATTGGAACTCTCACCGGCCCTGGTAATTATATGTTTTGTGGTGTTGGCCCACGATTTGGGATTATACTGGTCGATAACCAGGTCAACGGGAATGCCGTAAGGGCCGCAGCCGTTGTCGATTGCGGCGATTCTAATATGTCCGACCTCGGCGGTCAGATGTTCCATGGCAGTACCCAAATCTCGCGAAAAAGTCCCGATGCCGCACCTTCGAGGCGGATAAGTACTTACAATGCGAATGTTATAAGGCATCAGTGTTTACCTGCAAGGAACTATAAGCTAAACTTCACTTTTCATGGTCGCCAGGGCGCCTCTGACATATCCAACCGATTCGGCAAGCCCTGCCAGCGGATCGTCCGGGTCCTTTTCATATTCAAACGACACTTTCCCGGAATAATCAATCTTCAACAGAGTCCTGAGGAATTTCGGTATGTTAATGACACCCCGGCCGATTTCCACGGTACTGCCTCTGGCCGAAGACTGAGTGACATCTTTGATATGGACATCCAGAAGCCTGCCGGCGAATTTCTCGGCCGGTACCGACGGGTCCACACCCGCCCTTTGTGTATGACCAATATCGATGCACAGACCTACCCGCGGATCAAGGTCCTTGATTCTTTCATAGGCGCTTGCCGGCGTCGGGTACACTTTATCTGTCGGTCCGTGATTATGAATGGCAACTTTAATATCGTACTGCTTTACCTTCTGATTAATCAAAGGCAGCAAGTCATGATTCGGCACACCGATAATGACCTTCATACCGGCGGCTTTGGCATACTCAAAAGCATTATGCACCTGGTCCTCATTTTTCATATATATTACACCACCGCCGTACAGTTCCAGGCCGGCATCCTTAACCTTCTTTACTACCTCGCCTATTTGTTCGGGCGTGCTGTCCAGGGACATGTGATAATCCTTAAAGGCGATGTATTTCAGACCGACCCGCTTTGTCATTGCCAGTGTATCTTCCAGTTTGAATTTCCTCAGCGTATAGGAAGCAAGACCCAACTTGAACTTTGGGGCCAGGCCGTTGCTGCTATCGTAGGATTCCGGCTCCTGTGCTTTGGAAGTACTTCGACCTGTCAGCGAAGCAATCGTACCTATGCCGGCCATCTGTAAAAACCGCCTTCTGTTATGTCTTTTTATGGTCATTGGAGTTTTCTCCTCAAAAAGATAATTATTAATGCTTTATATAAACTTTTAAGGATAATTCAAAAGGATGCTTAAAACAAGTGAATTCTTATTGCTTCTATCCTATATTACCAGTTCGTGCGGATTCGCAATCCGTAAATGATTAGTTTTTACTCGTTCTATTCGGCGAGAATATGCTTATGTTTTCCGTGGATTTTAAGATTGGCCGGATGATGTTTTTTTGATTGAGAAATCTGCACTTTTTTCCTTCTTATAGAAAAAATTTTTACATCGACCAATCCCTTGTTATCGGATTTAAGCAAGAGAATCCGCTTCGTATCGGTGAATATATTTAAATTGTTAAGATGGAACTTTAGGGAACGGAAAAAGGGTGAGGGATTTCTGAAATGTCGGTCTTATTACCTGTGTTGAACCGTGTTTAATTATCGTTCCCTGGGTCTATAAAAAAGCTCAAGACAAAAAACAGAAATAGCCGATGCATTCTGTTAGCAAAAAATAATAACAATAAATTAAAAAGAAAGGGTCAGTGCATTTTGCCCCTGTGAGACGGAAGACGAGTATTTCAAACATAACCAATTAAAAAATATAGGAATATTCTCGACCCTGTCAGCACAGGGGCTTTTTTTAGACACATTCAACCTTAACGCCATCCCGCTTGTATATAACATCATATTATTCAAACTGTATCCCCAGTTACAAAAAGGCCGCAAAGCCGCTTTATGAAAGTAAGAAATGTATAAATCAGTAATAAGCTTCGTTATTTAACAAGCATACTTTTTGTTATGATCCAAAAGAGCAAGCTCAATAGCTTATGCATTATTGATGTCATTTTCAATTATCAATATTTGACTGGAACATAGCATGTTTAACCCCCATTTCCTGCATTGGTAAAGTAAAAAAGAACGTACTGCCTTCGCCAATTTTTGATTCGACCCACAACTTTCCGCCAAACAACTCAATAACCTTTTTGACTACCGTAAGACCCACACCTGTACTCTCAAACTCGTCCCGCGGGGATAATGTCTGGAATATCTGGAAAATTTTGTCGAAGTACTTTTCTTCAATACCAGGGCCGTTATCAGCAACACTAAACTTCCAGTAACCATCTTCCTCGACACAGCCGATTTTTATCCGGCCTTGCGGCTTATCCATGTATTTTACGGCATTATTGAGCAGATTCTGGAATACCTGAATAATTCTGGCTTCCTCACATTCAACTACAGGCAACTGATTTTCAACCGTTATTGTGATACTTTCCTGTGGTGCGAACATGTCGATAATATACGGTACAAACTCACCAAGATTAACATAAGTCTTTTGTTCATCCATCCGCATGACTTGTGAGTATTGTAGAACTCCATCGATGAGATTATAAATTCGGTCTACACGCCTCAAAAGCAAACTCATCTGTCCCTGACCTTCCTTGCTGAATTCCTCTGCGTAATCTTTTGATATCCAATTAGCAAGCATACTAATCCCACGCAGCGGTGTCTTCAAGTCGTGGGACATTATATACATTAAATTATTAAGCTCTTTATTTGCATTCTCCAGCTTCATCAGGAGCTGGCACCGATGTTCTTCGGCTTCCTTTCGTTCGGTAATATCAATGAAGCTTTCCACAAGGTATTCACGCCCCTGCCAAAACGCCTTTGTCACGGTCTTCAGGATGGGGATTTCTTCACCAGGAGGTTTGAGCAGCACACGCTCCGATTTGTCGACTGTTTGCTCCAGGTCGCTTATAGGGCACTTTCCTTCTTCCGCAGGACAAATAAATCGGTGACAGACTTTGCCTTTAATTTGTTCTTTTGGCAAACCGATCATTTTAGCTGCCAAGGGATTCACATCCAAAATCTCATGAGTCTCGCTGTCCACAATCACAACACCGGTCAGTAGTGTCGACAGAATCGTGTCAAGGCGCTGTTTGTGCTCACGCAGAGTCTGCTCAATTTGTTCGCGCTGATTTATCCCGTCAGTTAGTCGCTCATTGACGATGGTAAGTTCAACAGTCCGTTGCTGTACCTTTGCCTCGATGTCACGATTGATTTGCTGTAGTCTCTGTTCGGCCTCTTTTCGTTTCTCTATCTCGGCCTCAAGATGCTCATTTGCCTCTTCGAGCCGGGCCATAAGTTCAGCAGCGTGTGCATTGGCTTTGGCTACATCCTCATTCTGACAAGCGAGCTCCATATTTTCCTGACGCAGTCGTCTGTTTTCTGCTTCAAGTTTTTTATAGTACGAATATATGGTGGTCTTCACATTATCATTCGTATCAGACATACTTTTCTATCCTAACCGAACAGTACAGCGGTTTTTCGCTAAAAAACAACTGCTTGAGCATTACCGTTCGTGGCCCTTATGGCCACTTCGGTCAGTCCTATACAAGAGCTTACCGTAGCCGTGTTCTTACTGTTATCAGGTAATGTAAAATTATCTTCTACACAGCTTGAGCAAAGCCGAACAACAGCACCACTATCTTCCAGTATATCCATATAATCTCTGATCGACTGGAATCCATTAACCGATTGTTTGGCTGCAGGAATGTTCTCTTCTGCCCAAACCTTTCCCTGCAGTGTGAGGATGATCGTGACGTTAACACCTGAGGTTGCCGCAGACAGAGCAAAGGCAAATCCCAAGACAGCTCGGCCCAAAGCTTCGGGGCCGGAGGTAATCATAATCTGTAGTTCGTATGGCCGTTGCTGATTCATGAATCACCTATATAAACAGAGTTATTTTGGAATCACAAGCGTCGGCCAGGTACGTGGCCACGCCTCCAAAATCAAGATCGTCAATGAGTTCTTCCTGGGTCATTCCCATGACCTCCATGGCCGTCTGACAGGCGATAATACGCACGCCCATTTGACGTGCCAGATCAATCAAGTCGGCCAGCGAAGACATATTTTTCTTTTTCATAATATAGCTAAAAAAGACCGGTCCGGCACCCAGCATATTCAGCTTCGAGGTACCCAGATGATTGGGCCCGTCCGGAAGCATCAAAGCAGTGAGCATATCGATGAAAGGCTTGCCTTTGAAACGATTTTTTTTCTTCAGAGCCGACAGCGCCCAGAAAGTAACATACACGGAGACATCCATCCCTATACTTGCAGCACCCGTGGCAATAATAAACGCTGCGATAAGCTTATCCATGTCACCGCTGAAAGCGACGATGGTGGCGCGATTGCCAAGCTGTGAGACTGAGATTTTTTGACATTGGGTCAGAGTTTGATTAATCTGTTCCTGGATGGCATTTAGCTTTTCGGTAACCTTAGCCGCAACTGCATCATCAATATAATCCAAAAGATTCTGGTCGAGCTGTACGATTGTTTTTGAAGATTGACGGCCCATTGAGCACACTTAAGTTTTTATGGTTTCCGAATGACCGCTACCTGAACAGGATTTTCTATGAATTCGAGTAGTTCGCAGCCCATTGTTTTAACCCAGGCCTGGACATCCGATTTGAAGGCCGGGTCCGAAGCTTCAACGGCAACAACTTGTCCGGCAGTCATTTGTTTGATTGCTTTGCTTAGTTTAACTATAGGCAAAGGACATTTCATATCTCTACAATCCAAATATTCATCCGCGTCTGTTTCCAGATTCATTTTATTTTTCAATTCTTCCTGCATATTTCACCTATCTAAAACATACATGTTATACCGACATCCACCGAGTATTGAGACATTTCCGTTGTGGCACTATCTATGAACTGGTTCGCATTTGCAGTATGAAATGAAACTTCCGGTGCATACATAGCGCCAATATTCAGTATTCTCTTATTGTTCAATTGTATTGCTAATCCTCCGGTAATATGGTGCTCGGCAATGGCTGGGAAGGCTATATTTTCGAAGGCACGGCTTGAATCGAGAGGATTCCTTGCATAATTGTAACCAAAACGCAGTCTGGAGGCTTTATTGATTTCATATTCAAAACCAAGTTTGTAGATTAATTGTTCGTCCCAGTTCATATTCCATGGAGTTGCTCCGCTGCTGTTCTGCGTGTATCTCGGCATATTTTTCCCGAGTGTTTGTGGCCAATCAACCCATGCAACATCAAAAGCCATTCGTAGTCTTTTTATGGGCTTTACAGCCAAACCAAGGGTAAGGCTTTGTGGTTGATTTAGACGTAATTTGTCGGTTCCGGATGATGTAGAAAACTTGAAATCGGAAAAAGACTGTTTGCTCTCGTATGCCAGACCGAGTGCAACCGCATCATTGATTTGGTAAAGTGTGCCTATTGTAAAACCCAGACCTAATGCATCTCCGTCGTTGTGCGGTTTTTCAGTAGGTGACCCGGCGTTGAATTCCATCATCGCATAACCCAAATTCAGAGCTGCCCCCACCGAGCTTTTATTATTAAGACGGTAGGCCATTGCCGGTGTGAACTTCATATATTGATATTCAGTATAAGTGACATTGTGATAGAGATTGCTGGGATATTTAACGCCCATGCCACAAACACCATAAGCACCGAGACCAAAAGCTACCGCCTTATTAACAGGCAACGCCATTCCGACCGCAGGCATATAGCAAGGATTCATATCGGAACAGATGGAGGCGTTGTTCTGCGTCACCATTCCGCCTATGCTGGTGGCTTTATAACGTACATGTGGATCAAAGTAGGTTGTGGAAATATCCAAACGCCGATCGAGCTCTATTATTGCCGCCGGATTGGTAAGGCTTACCGCCGAATCGAGAGGCAGTGCCACACTTGCGCCACCCATAGCGCGTTGCACAGGACCCACACCAATAACTCTCATTCCGTTCGTAGCATGCGCGCGCGAAATTAGAACAAGAACAAGGCACAAGCAAAACATCAATCGTTTAGGCCAATCTGCTTGTCTATAACGAGACATCATCTTTATACTCACTATTAGAAGACTGCTTTATAATCCCCAAATACAACAAACATGAAAAAGGTCTAAAACTTTATCGGCACACAAAAGGGGCGATTTCAGGAGATTATTTGGCTTTAGAAGTATCTGAAAATTCAAGAGATTGGCCGGATAAAGAGGATGATTATCACAACTACCTCTCAAAAGCATAAGTGGCTTATATAAAAGGAGATATGAAATGCAAACGGACTCCCAAATGTTGATTTTTATAATGAATGACCTTACTATTAAAATCCGCATTAAGCTTTTATATGAATATTGCATCTTTGAGTACGATAATCCAAATAGTTTATCAGACGTCACAACACTTATGCCCACAGGACATAAATCCCAAGGTAAAAACCAACATCGACACTCCATAAACTGAATAAAACCTGTCCCAAAAACAAGGTAAAACCTCGTTTTCAATATTGAAAACACAAATTAACGAGGTTTCGGGACGGTTTCTACTTATACTCTTGCCTAAAAAATGGAAGCAACCTCTCTCTACATGGACCCATTGTCTTCAGTGCCGGGAAAAGCTGCAAACGCAATGGAGTGACACATCTTAATATGAAAAAGCGGATATCCCTGGTTTTCAGTCTATTAAATCCCTTGTCTTATTGAATGGATCCGGACTTGGCGGCTTCAACAAGCTAAATCCGCACCGGCTGAAATTTTTTCCCTGTCTACCTGTAATAACTGTTTTGACAAGGTAAATAAGAATGTGCTGCCTTCACCAACTTTTGATTCAATCCAAACCCTTCCACCATACAACTCAACAACCTTCTTTATAACTGTAAGACCAATACCCGTGCTCTCATATTCATCACGCGTGGATAATGTCTGGAAAATCTGGAAAATTTTATTGAAGTACTTTTCTTCAATACCTGGACCGTTATCAGCAATGCTAAACTTCCAATAACCTTCTTCCTCAACACAGCCGATTTTTATCCGGCCCTGCGGCTTATCCATGTATTTTATGGCATTACTAAGCAGATTCTGGAATACCTGAGCAATTCTTGTTTGCTCACATACAATCACAGGCAACTGATTTTCAATCGTAATTGTGATATTTTCCGGTGGCACGAGCATGTCGATAATATCTGTTACAAGTTTGTTCAAATCCACCTTGACACATTCTTCTTCCATTCGGCCTATCCGGGAGTACTGGAGAATTCCTTCGATCAGGTTATGCATTCGCTCCACTCGGCTCGAAAGCAAATTCAGTTGTTCTTTGCCGTCCTCGTCAAGTTTATCTGCGTAATCAGTCAACATCCAACCTGCCAGTGTTTTAATTCCCCGCAGTGGAGCTTTCAAATCATGTGAGACTATGTACGCAAAGTCCTTTAATTCCTGGTTAGCCTTCTCCAGTTGCTCCAATAGTTGACTTTGACTTTTCTCCGCTATTTTGCGAGCAGTGATATCCCAGAAAATACCAAATATGCCTATAACATTTCCATCCTCATCCCTGACAGGTGACTTGGATGTACGGACATAGACCTTTTTGCCCTCATGAACATAGCTCTCTTCAGATTCCTCTCGTTTGCAGGACTCTATGACTCTTAGGTCGTTGGTTTTGTATTTGTCGGCTAAATCCCTCGGGTAGTAATCATAATCCGTTTTTCCTTTAATCTCATCCGGCGTTATCCCTAAATCTTCGGCGTAACTCTCATTACATAGCAAATAAACAGAATTCAAATCCTTATAGAAAATCCTCTGTGGGATATTTTTCAGTAAAGTCCTATACCTGTTTTCACTTCTTCGTAAAGACATCTCTACCTTTTTGCGGTGCTCAATCTCTCGGTGAAGGTTATCTATGGATGTGGTTGTATTTTGCAAATCCTCGGTCATCAGGTTAAACGACTCCGCAAGATCTCCTAATTCATCCCTTGAAAAAATCTGGACTCTCTTACTTAAATCCGAACTATCTCGAATCTGATGAATCGTTGTAACCAGGCTGGATAAGGATTTTGTTACTGAAAGTGAAAGACTCGCCAACAACACAAATATCCCAAGGCCTAAAGATACAAGAGCCACCATAATACTGTAATTAAGAGATTTTTGTATCTTATTGTCGATAACTGATGTTGGAAATCCTACTATCACGGCAATATTGTGTCCATTTGCACTATGGCCCACAGGCACGACTGTATTGGAATACGTTTGTCCTTTAATTTCAGATACACAAGCTATTTGTCGGTTCTGCTTAATAGCCTTGAGGATCTTCGGGTCATCTATTATCGTACCGTGGTATGTTACGTCATTGTGAAACAGAATCGTTCCATCTACCCGAACCACCATAGCATAGGCCAAGTCTTGATGTTTGTGCAGCACTTCCTGACACTGGGTCTCAAACCCCTCAATATCGTCAACAGCGATACCCAATTTTAACAATCTTTCAACCTGTGACCTGACTGTATCGGCAATAACATCTATCTTTAACTGCAACGCAGCGGAATACTCTCTTCTGAACAGCCGGCTGACAACAAATGTATTGACACCGATTGCCAGTAAAAAGGTCGAGATTGTAATTATTAAAATTTTCTCGCGTATCCCGAATCTCATAGTCATCAATCAGAAATTTCCGTAACCACTTCAGCAGTTAAAAGTACACTTGATGTTGGATTTATATTCAGTTTTTTGGCCCTGGCCAGGTTAATAACAGGTATACCTTTTTCAGTTGACTTCATGGGATAACTGGCGGGGCTGCGACTTTCCAACAATATGCCTCGGGCTATCTCACCTGCCGCACGACCCTGGTCAAAACCAGAGACTGTAACCGCACATAGTGTCCCTTTATTGACCCTGTCCTTCCAGAAAGTAAAATCAGGTAACCTGCTGTTTTCTACTATCCAGTGTTGTACCTGCTCTAAAGTCATATTTGAGCCATTTTCATCTTTGAATTCAAATACACCCAGAAATCCCAGGGCATCCACACTTCCTTCGCAGTTTTTAACGGTTTCTTTGAATTCTTCAAAAGTATTAAGAACATAATAACCAGTAACTTCTACGCCCTGAGGCAGCTCACTTTCTTTTTGCTTTAGCCTTTTTATCATTGGGCTCCACATTTTTCCCGTATCCGTAATAATCGCGATCTTGCAAACAGAAGGAACAACTTGCTTTAATAATCGCACGGTCTGTACAAAATGCATCCGTTCCAGAACACCGGTTATGTTCTTGCTCCCTGTAAATCCATATTCCGCAGGATCTGCGTTGACTGCACAAAAAACAAATGGAATGTCAGTATCAACATAGTGCTGTGCAAAGTATAATTGGGCATCGTCGTCACTTGTGAACACCAAATCCGGCTTCCAGGTTTCCACAAGCTCTCTCGCTTCGGCTCCAACCCTTAGTTTCCACTGCTCAGAACTCTGTCGTTTCGTATCCATCTGGTAAATCTTATACTGTATATCAAGGCCGAGTAAGGCTTCTTCGAATCCTTGAAACTGGTCATCCGTCCATTTCCAGGGTGAATGATAACTCATTACATGAAGGACCTTAAACTTTCCGGCCTGCTTGATAGGCTCGTATCCAAATGGTTCTTCGATAGATTTAGATAACTCAGCTCGTGACATTTTAGGCGTTGTGTCCCCCAGGAACAAAATGGTAGCCACAGAAACAATCACAAGCAAAACTGACAATGCCACCACTTTTTTATTATAGAATATAGTTTTTAAGTCGCTCATCTAAAAAATCTCCTTCTTCACTATTATTCATAATAACTGACACAATCTTTAATCATACCAAGGCAATTAGAAGAGCATCTTGAGTCTTATGCCGGGTATTATAGATGTATCGTTGCGTGCATTCGTGCCCGGATTAAGTAATGTCTGAAAATCGAGAGTAATCGAATACCAATCAGTCATAATTATCTTGTAATAAACTTCAAAAATAGTTTCCGTGCGTGTTGCATTGTTAGCCTCTCGATAGTCTTGGTGGGTAATGCCCTGTCCGACACCAAATCCAAGAACATCTTTTTCGCGCGCAGGATTCAGACCTTTGCAGGTCCCTCCAAGACTCCAGTAATTGGAGAATTTTCTTACACGGCCGTCGTCCCACCCGTAGCGGAAAAAAGCACCCGTCTTCTCCGCCACAGCCTGATCAAAACTAAATCCAAAACCAACCGTATCACGCTCAAAGTCTTTGCCATCGTGCCTGGTTAGTGGCTGCGGGTCATACCATGTATCAAAGCGATAATTGCCTTCGAGCCCTTTGCTGTTCCTGGTTTTTATTCCCATCTCACCCATCGTTAAAAAATAGTCTTCACCATGAAAAGCCGTGTTCAATCCTGTTTCCGAACGGATTCCCTGTACATCAGTAATACCAACCTGCACATAAAGCGTGTCGGAAAAATCATAACGGCCTAATGCACCAATAGTATGGTACTTGTGGATGAATGCCTGGTTTTTAGCCAAAGAGTGAGAGAAGAAATCCCAACCTGCGACTTTATTCTCGTCGAAATAATTTGGGAATGTCAACTTACCCAGTGCCACAAGCAGCTTGTCGTCCATAAGCTTTTGTTCAAGGTAAAGGTTTGCTATATAGCCCAATTCCGTCTCATACGCCGCCCAATCCAAACTGAGTTTGGGATCGACCAAAGGCGTAATACCGTTTGGGGGATTCCCGTCGGTATTACCACCAATTGCCTTGAAAATGAGCCTTCCACTTTCCCATAGTTGTTGTTTAACAGTCAAGTTCCACCAGAATATATTACGCCCTTTGCGTGAACCGGGGCCGTTAAGGATATGTTGATGATGATCATCCAGCAGAATGCTGATACGTGTGCCGTATTGATCCTCCATTTGCTTCTTGAAATCTTTCCAGGACTGGAGCCAGTTGGGAAGAGCATCGGTTTCAACACCCGGCTCATCGGCCGGTGAGTATTTTATCCGAGGCTTGAATGTCGCAACAAAATCTTCAAAAAAATTAGGTGGTGTTTTTTGTTCCTGCTCGGTTGCACATACTTGTACTACTGAAACTAACAAACTCAGTAAGACTACTATGAACATGTTTTTCAACATCCTTGCATCCTGTTGCATAACCATAGATATCACCACTGTCACCAACTTTATAACCACCCTGTCATAACCGAGCAGTTATAGACACCTCATCCCCTTAATAACTCATCGGTAATCCCGAATAAATCAAAAATCTCGGCCTTGATAAGACCATCAATATTCTGTCACCAGATTTCTACAATTCTCATGAGGACGCACCTATCGCTGGTCTGTCGCCCCCGTATGACATGCGTGCAAAATACACGCAATTCTATCTTAAAACTTGTCGTCATAAAAAGATGGCAGGTTTAGGAGAAACTCCCTTTGCCTCTGTTAGATGCTAAAGTTAATACATTATCGAACGTACTATCCTGAACAATCCCGTGTGACAAATTCCCGGTATAGATCCAAGCATCTTTGCTTTACCATGAATTTGCGATATGCCGGAATAACGCTCCTAAAAATATAACACGGACACAATTCTTACCGCTCGAAAGGTCTCTAATATCCTTATATGTTGGCTTTCCGACAAAAAATGCCGGATTACCATACATCAGTCTGCCAACTCTACAGTCTCCCTATGTCCAATAACTGTATGCTTGACAAACGGCCTCAAATCCTGTATGATAACAAAGCAAGCATTCAGAAAGTGAATTAAAAGGAGAAAGGTCATGCGCATCCTCTTACGACAAAAAGACGGCAATACCAAAGAATTTCAGTTCCAAAAAGGCCCGGTTACGATCGGCAGAGGAGCCAACAGCAACATATTTTTACCGGATAGATCCGTCTCAAGACAACACGCAGTAATTCACAGCACAGAGGACGGCAAATGGACAGTCGAGGACCTTGACTCGACGAGTAAAACATACCTCAACGATGAAGCGGTCCAAAAAGCCGAAATCAAGCATGGTGATTGTCTGCGTATAACAGATTTTATCATCGACATAGTTTTGGAAGATGAGGCCTCCGAAGATGATAAAGCTATGCAACTCGATGACACCCTTCATCTGGAAGCAGCATTGGCGGTGCCGCCTCACGAGACCGTGGTCAGAAAACCGGATGCCGGACATGCTCCCGCTATGAGACTGGCGGCCAGAAGATTGACGGAGTTTTCACAGGCGGCAGAAACAATCTGCGATGCAGGCAACCTCGACGAGCTCCTATTGACTCTGTTGGATATAACATTGGAGCAGTTCAGTGCATACCACGTTTGGTGTGCCTTGAGAACAAATCCGGCCGGTCCGATGACTTGTCACGGTGGTAAAAAACGAGATGGTAATCCCGTTGGTTTGGAGAAATTAAAACTCCAACAGAAAATTACTCAGGTTGTTGATAAAGGCCAGTTCCTGGTCCTGCCGAGAGTTTCAGCCCAAATTGAAGAAGAGGAGGCGATACGCTCTGCATTGATAGCGGCGATTATGCGGCCGAACGGCTGCTTCGGCGTAATATATGCCGACAATGCCATGAAAGACAAGCACTACAGCCTCAGCGATTTGGATTACCTGAT
The DNA here is from genome assembly GCA_964569935.1 of uncultured Pirellulales bacterium. Classification (GTDB taxonomy): domain Bacteria; phylum Planctomycetota; class Phycisphaerae; order Sedimentisphaerales; family Anaerobacaceae; genus JAFGPS01. The sequence goes on along the minus strand of CAZMWN010000015.1, from coordinate 357 downwards.
GCTGATTTCTATGCACACCGCTTCCATTATGAAAAAGTTCTTTTAATTAGTCAGTCGACTGTCACTAAAACAATAAGACCGTTCCTGATCCAGCACAATCGAATCAGAGAATTTTATATTGCATTTAAGAACAAATCTCCATTTTAATCGGGCAAAAAACTTTTGTTGTCATTCGGCGTAGTATTTGGTAAAATGTATCTGCGGTTTGGAAGTAAAGATTATCTCTGAGCAAATAGGAATTTTGAAAAGTGAATACGGGGGCGAATGGCTTCGACCGGATGGCGGAGAGCCAAGTCGCATGCCCAGGACGCCGGTTGGCCTGGCTAATCATCCGGCAACAAATTTTAATTGGCAACT
>CAZMWN010000014.1:0-24929 GCA_964569935.1 uncultured Pirellulales bacterium | reverse complement strand
AGAGACCATATTCTGTTCCCCGATACCCATCTCAAAGTAACGCTCAGGGAACTCCTTCTCAAAAAAAGTGGTCATAGTAGATTTGCTAAGGTCAGCGTCCAGCGCCACGATTCGCTCATTCTCCCTGCCTAACTCCACAAGCGTCTGGCCATAAACCATTCTGCAATTTTGCATATTCATTAAAACCTATCCTCAGTCCTCAAATAGCTGGCGTGCTGTTTCATGCTGCTGTTCTGTCATTATTCCATGATGGAACTGGGCCTTACCTTCGGCAAAAGGCACCCCTTTACTTTTAACGGTATTAGCAACAATCATCACGGGTTGATTTTTCACTTTGTCAGCTTCGTCCAAAGCATCGACTATTTGCTTGATGCTGTGTCCGTCGATTTCCATTACATGCCAGCCAAATGCCTTCCATTTTTCAGCGTGTGGATTCGTATCGTAGCGCTCGATAACAGGACCGGTTGCCTGAACAAAATTTTTATCCAGAATAGCCACAAGATTGTCCATCTTATAAAAGGCCGCCGTCATTGAGGCTTCCCATATCTGCCCCTCGGCAATCTCTCCGTCTCCCAGTATGCAGTAAACAGTATAATCCTTTTTATCGAGCTTTCCCGCCAATGCCATTCCGCAGGCGACGCTTAGCCCCTGTCCGAGTGAGCCGGTATTTGCTTCGATCCCCGCCATTCTTAACATCTCAGGATGTCCCTGTAGCATCGTGCCGAGCTCTTTTAGTGTACTTAATTCTTTTTTCGGAAAATATCCACATCTTGCCAACGCTGCATATTGTGTCAGCGCAGCGTGACCTTTGCTTAGCAACAGCCTGTCCCTATCCGGCCATTTCGGATTTTTGGGATCATGGCGCATCTTGTGAAAGTACAGCACCGCAACAATATCAGCAATCGAACACGAGCCGCCAAGGTGGCCGGGCTTGCCTGCTCCAATCATCATTACGATATCATAACGCAGTTTTCTCGCTATTTTTTCCAACTCTGCTATCTTTTCAGCGGAAACCAACATATCTACTCTTCTCCTAAAATGCCTTCATATTAAGAAATTGTGATATTAACACACAAAACTGCGATATGCAATGAAGCTTTTGATTTTTGAGTTACATGACCGACCACCGCTGTCTCAACGGCTATGTTGAAGGTTTTAAGTTTAACTTACTTCAATAGTAGACAAAGGGAGCCCCCTGTTACAATAAATATTATCTAAAACCACTATCTTTAGGAATCTTTTGAGATACCCTTTATTTTGTTTCATTCAACAAATCGTTTACTGCATTTACGACAAATATATAACTGGATCCCACGCTGATTACATATTCGTTCTGTCCCCAGAGGAAGGGCCAGTCTTCCTTGTTTTCAGGGAAATCAGGTTTAATAACCACGACACCCGGTACAATACCACCGGCAATAAACGAATAATCCGCCCGGTTGTTTCCGTATGCCACCCGCTTCGAATGTGTCCCCACCCCTGAGACAAAGGAAATATTTGAGCCGGGATGGCAGCCGTAAACAAAGTTCAGTCCCCTGAAAACATCTTCAGGAGCGATAATATCAGGGAAGGCCTTGTGCAGGATATAATTAGTCATTGCAGAGCCAATAGCTCCGCCGGCATTACCCCATCCGCCCCTGGACATTCTGATACCAAAAGGATTGTCCTGCGAAAGTTTATCGAGCATTTCTTTATAAGCTATGACCAGAGGTTCGATTTTGTCTGCGTACGACGCATCCATATAGGGCATGGCACGTACCGCCAGGGCCGCATTAAAAGCAAATCCCCTTTTAATGCTCGGTAGCAACTCGTTGATCCTCTCAGTATATTTATCGTCCTTTGTACATATTAAAAGTTCCACAGCCGCCCTGAATTCCTCCGCCCTCAATCGCCCACCGGTCGTATTGCCGTGTCGATACAGGTTCGGATCATGACTGTGTTCCTCGTCCCAGACTTTTTTAGCAGTCTCCAAACATTCTTCTGCAAGTTTGTCATTGTATCCTCGCAGCGCACGGCTGGCAGCCGCCAAGGCCGCTATCGAACCGTAATTCAGCGAGGTCGATTTATTTGTAAACGCCCATCTGTCATCGAAAGTACCGCTTTTGAAACCATCCGATTCGCCTTCGGCCAGGTTGGGATCGTAAATCAGGTTGTCCGTCATAGTAAGGGCATCGCCGAGATGTGTATATTGTGACAGGTCGGGGACAATAATTCCGTTTATAGCGCGACCTACGGCCCTGTGCTGAGCTATCAGGCCCAGTGCACCGTGTTCTAACTGCTGGAGCAAATCGGGCATACCATCGGGATGATGGATGTCCACATATCGTTTCTTCTGGTCGATGGTTGTCTCGTCCCTTTTCAAACCGAATGTCTCCCACGTCTGAACCAGATTGGAAACTACGTAATACTGCGTCTGGGTGCGAATATCATAATCACCCGCATCGAACCAGCCGCCGACATTCAATCCGGGAATGTGTTCGCCCGGTTTATAAGGCGTATCCGTTGTCGGGCCCTGCGCGTATAAATCGAAATGTTCATGATCCACCGGCGCCTGCAGTGCATCATCCAGATGAGCGGCTCCGTGCCAGACACGATAGGCCTCATTGACAAACATGTGGTCCATTTGCACCGGGAAATATACATCCAGGGTCGGGTGCCATGCATTTTCATAAACATCTTTTGCAATCCGGAACGCCTTTGTACACACGCTACCGTATTCAATTACATAAAGTCCGCTCTTTTTTACGCGGGAAAAATCAAACATTACATAATGATACCTCAAATAGTCACCCCAAGTCTTTAATTTGCCCTCGTATGCCTTAACCAAATCACCGCCCTCTGTAACTTTAAGGAGACGGGCCTTCTTCAACGGCGTATCGTTCTTATCGAGTTCGATAACTGCAACTTTTTCCTGGTTGGGATGATATCCAACCTGCGAATGGGCAATCATCGGCGGACGAATCCAATCGGCAAGCGTATTGGCACTTAGAAACCACTCAACCACCTTGCCGGTTTTACCTTCCGGGATCAGGCTACGTACTACATACCAACCGTTTTGGGCTTTATTGCGCCCGTCGAACAGCATAAGTTCGTTTTCTTCTGCTTTGATAGTCACGCGTCTGGCGGGATCCTCCGGAGCCAAGATAAGAATCTCTCCCGTTGCAATGGGTTTCGGTTCCACAGTACCAGAGGCGTCCACAGTCATAGGACCACTCGGATAGAGCGGGAAAACGCCGCTTTGACCATCCATCAAATAGGTCTTTTCAAAATACGCCGCAGGAAGGAATTCGAGATTAAAACCGGCACGGCCAACAAGCTCCTGAGGAAGCGGCTTTTCAAGAATGACATTCAGAAATATCCCTCTATAGTGCACCTTAGCTTGAATCATATAATCAAATTCATAATCGGGATAGGACAAAAATATTTCTACACAATTATCTTCCTTTCTCACATTGCGTTTTACGAATCGAGGTATAGGGTTCCATTGTCCGGGTGTCGGATTCAGCCTGACATCTCCATTGGTCGCCGTGCGCACCTCATGATGAATTATTTCAATCCCCGTGATTTTAGCATCGCCGAAATAACCATCATACCAGTTATTAAAAACCAGCACATTAAATCCGCGAGTCTCAAAGTAATCGCTTTCATTTAGTTTGAGCTGATCATCGGCATGATAAATCTGGCTACATCCTTGTATAAAAAGACAGGTTATTACACATAAAAAAAGAAACACATGTAATTTGCTTTTCATAGATAATTTGTACATATTCATAGTTTTCCCGATAAAAGAATAATAAGATTTTCAAGACTACTACATTTTTTGATAAAGTGTCCCACACACACAGCTTTATTTATAAACCTCATCATCTCCCAAATACTCAAACCAGTCAAAATAAGCTGTATTTTCAGTCGGTTCGCCAAGCGAAGTTGCATAAAGTGCATACATACATCCGACAAATCCCCCTGCTTCTTTCGTACTTAAAAATGCTGCATCGACATCCTCTTGAAGCACGTTCCACTTATCCCGACTAACTGCATACAAGAATGAATATGTATTTCCATGTGCTTCTATTTTCAGAAACAAATCGTTCTCATTCGGGACATCTTCCAATTTTTTAGAAGCCAACAATTGCATTTGTGAATTATTGCCGTCGGTCGATTTATAAAGCTCAACGGCAGATTCCCCGCCTTCCAACGATTTACATAATAAATAGAAGTGTTTCTCATTCTGGAAGACCAATATTCCCGCTTTTTCATTTTCTGTTTCCGGTAAAAATTGAAGTGAAATAGCGGCATAACCCTGTGCATGTTGTTGCCGGTGACCCAGGAAGCTTGGATTAACTTTCTCTGAACAGGTTTCCGGTCGTAATTGCAGGGCCAGGTAACCTTTCCTTTCTGTCAAACTATACCACTTTTGATGCGGGCTTCTCAGGAATACCCAGTTATAGTTTAGTTTCTCTGTATCAAAATTATCTTTAAGAATAAAATTCCCATTAAGCGGAATATCCATACTCTCTGCGGATGATTGAATCGGCACGGGATATTGATATTGGACTTCTTCGTGATCGGGATCGATAACCGGCCAGCCGTCAATCCATTGAACCGGTGCTAAAAAGGTTTCTCTTCCGGTATTGTAATAACCTTTATTATAAGGTTCGTAAGGCCGGCATCCTAAAAATACAGCCCACCAGTGACCACTTTCGGTTTGTACGAAATCCGCGTGCCCCGTAGAGGTGACAGGATATTTTCTTGTCGGGCTTAAATGTCTCTGGGTTAAAATCGGATTCTTTTGATATGGAATATACGGCCCTGCAACTTCTTTACTTCTGAAAACAACCTCAGAGTGGTCATCGCCGGTTCCACCCTCGGCGGCGATTAAATAATAATACCCGTCTTTTTTGAAAATATGAGGCCCTTCTATCCAAATCGGTTTTTTACTAATATCCGTCCCGCCGTTGACGAGTATAAATTCTTTTCCTGTCACCTTAAGATCTTCAATATCGAATTCATACATTCTTATTGTTCTGTGGCCGTTGTATAGAGACTTATTATCTGGAGGGATACTGTTATAAATAATATATGCTTTACCGTTATCGTCAAAAAACATCGATGGATCTATTCCATTTATCTGCGGAATCCAGACCGGATCAGACCAGGGTCCCGTGGGATTTTTCGATGTGACAATAAAATTACCTCCCCCACCGACAAAGGTACATGTAATGTAAAAAATGCCGTTATGATATCTTATTGCCGGAGCAAAAATTCCCTCGGATACTCCACGGCCGTTTAAGTCCAGTTGCTCCAGCCTGTCCATGGCACTGCCTATTTGTTTCCAGTTTACCAGGTCCTTGCTTTGAAAAATGGGAATACCCGGAAAATATGAAAATGTCGAGTTGACCAGATAATAATCACTTCTGACCCGGCAGATGCTTGGGTCAGGGTAAAAACCGGCTAATATAGGATTATTGAATGTCTTGTTGTTCTGTGCCGATGAATTATTAAGTGAAGTAAAAATCAGACTTAAAATCATCAGTGTCAATTTTTTTACCATTTGTATCCTCTTTTATAAAATCATTTTTTATTGGAGAATAACGAGGGACACCATACCTGTTTTGAAGCCACCGTTTCCGTAGCCGTAACAATTAAACTATTGCCTGCTCCCAATTATCAGCTTGAATCAATCAATATTCAATTCCCGGACCAATATCAGTAGAGAGTATTATGGTTGGGATTGCCGGGAAAGGCAATAAAAAAGCAAAAAGACGAAGTTACGAGAATGAATACAGAAAACGGCACAAGCCTCATGATGGATTATACCAAGGAATACAGAATTCAGAAATCCAACAGTTGGCTCCAAGCCGGGTTTTTATCCCTGTGAAATACTCAGTACAAGCTTACTCATGGGAACATACGTCCGGGACCCGGATGGCCATGTCCTGGTTTATGGCGCGGTGAATTAGGATAAGGCCGGGGTGCCGGCCGACCGGGCCGATGTCGCGAGGAGGTTACAATTACTTCGTTGCACGCGTGCCCACGGCGGCAGCGCTCACTGACTATGGTACAGCCGGTAAGAGAGATTGCCAGTATGGCTAAAAAGATGATTGATACAAGAGATTTCATTTTTAGTACTCCTTTTCGAATTTCTTCGTTAATTTTCTATGTGTCTCTATAGATTTAAGGCAGCAAAAGCCAGGAGAGTAACGAATTTTTCCGATACATAGCTTATATCGATAAGATGTCCATTTGCCGCCAAAGCTTCAAAATACAATACATTTTTCATAAACTATTGGTAAATGTGGGGATTGTCCCCAGTTTCAGTTTTTCCAACAGCAGCAGTATCTCTGCTGTCATTTCTGTGGTAAAAACAGTGTTTTTTTTGTTGACTTTCTAAATTACGGTTATTACTATAAAGGTAATAATCCGCATAAAAGCAGATTGGTACTTGAGGAGTGAAGGATATGCCCCGAGTTAATGTTTCCCCTGCCGATGCTCCATGAATATCTCGAAGGCACTGTTCCGGAGAAGGTATTGAAAAAATTAGAGATATTACACACAAAGAGAGGAAGGTAACAATGAGCACCAACATCACAAAAAGAACATTGCTAATTTTAATGGCAGGATTACTGTTTGCAGTCGCTTCTATACAGGTTGCGCTTGCCGGAACACCAAAAGCAAAGCTTGCGTCCCGGTTAAAGGGTATCACTGCACAGGCAGATCCAAATATGGAACCCTCTCCCGCCCCTAAACCTGGATACGTACCCGGCGATGTTATCGTCAAGCTCAAAGACGGCCAAACCAGCGGAGCTTCTCTTTCATCGGTGTCCTATTCCTCATCCGTTACGAGACACAAAGCCGCCCTGCTTCGCCTGCAAACCGAATATGGACTACAAAATGATGGTCCGGTGTTCAAGGGCATCCACCGGCGTCTGGAGCAAAGAGATAAGATCCAGCGTCGAACAAACGGTTCCGCATTGGCAGCACCCGCACAAAATACAACGAATATGGAATTATCACGTTTTTATCTTTTAAAAACCGAGCAGGATGTCCGGACCATCTGTTCCCAGCTTAAAAACGATCCCGATGTGGAAATTGCCCAGCCCAATTACATCTACACACGCTGCGCCGAACCTAACGACCCGGATTATCCCGATCAGTACGCCCATCAACTTATCCAGATGGCCGATGCATGGGACATCTCAACCGGAAGTCACGATGTCGTGGTCGCCGTGCTGGGTACAGGAGTGGATGTCAATCATCCCGACCTGAAAGATAACATCTGGATTAACGTGGACGAAATCCCAGACAATGGCGAAGACGACGACGGGAATGGCTATATTGACGACATCCACGGTTGGAACTTTGAAAGTTCCAATAACGAAGTTACTCCGGAATCCGACTGGTATGGTATCGAGGGACATGAGACAATGGTGGCCGGTGTTATCGCCGCGGTGGGTAATAACGGTGTTGGAGTAACCGGTATCAACTGGCAATGCAGTATTATGGCCCTGCGTGTGAGCCTTGATATCACATCAGCCGAGGTGGCCGAAGGCCTCGATTATGCAGGGGCCAACGGCGTCCATGTTTTGAATATGAGTTTCGGCTCAGATAGATTCGGACCCGATGGCGATATCATTGTCAACGAAGCGATTGATAATGCCTTTACAAGCGGCATCCTGATGACCGCAAGCGCCGGCAACGATGATATAGCCTCAAAGAATTATCCGGCAGCATATTATAACGTCATGGCAGTGGCCTCAACGAATGGCGAAGATATTAAGACCGGTCACAGCAGTTTCGGGCCATGGGTGGATATCTCTGCACCCGGTACGGACATTGTCACAACCAATCTGGGCGGCGAATATATTACCACCGACGGAACTTCATTCTCCGCTCCCTATGTTGGCGCCGTCGGGGCGCTGGTGCTTTCATATCGACCTGAGCTGACCAATATGGAAGTCAGAGCTATCCTGGAGAATACCACAGATCCCGTGTACTACGGATTAGTTAATCCCGATGAATGCTATATCGGCACAGGACGCGTTAATGCCTATCAGGCACTGCTCGGGGCCGATACCAGGCATCCTCTGGGGGAAATTGTCGAGCCAAGACAAACACAAACATTCGCTTCGGATGTCAACAGCATTCCAATAGTTCTGTTTGTCCACGGCGATACATATAGGCTTGAATATACACAATACGACGGAGACGACTGGGTCACAATAGGTGAAGGTGATGTTCCGACTGATCCCAACAGCTTTGTGCAATTGTCATTATTCAATCCCGGTTTCGGCACATATGACCTGAGATTGAGCGTCAACACGGATGGACACACCCACACAGACCGCAAGGTCTTCGGTATTAACCTGGCGGAAGAACAAAATTCCTGGCCCAAGCCGGAGGAAGTTGACCTGGATTCGTTTCCGACAGATGCATATTATGGCGGCTCTATCTGTATGGACATCGATGGTGATGGTCGAAATGAGATTATCCAGCCCCAGATATCGTTCATAAGCTCTTGGTGGTATGTTGGTGGGATAGCAATTTGGGATGAAGATGGAACGCCCCTGCCCGGCTGGCCGCAGGGTGACTGGGACGCCTCCGATGTTCCACGCTGTGCCGTAGGTGACATTGACGGAGATGGAGACTATGAGGTAATTGGAACCTACGAATACGACGGTTTAGTCTGCGCATGGCACGTCGAGAACGGCGAACTCTTAGAGGGCGACTGGCCCCTGGACATCGGCTCCTGGTATGGCTGGATCGTCGCCAATCCCGTGCTCGCCGATCTGGACGGCGACGGTGACAGCGAAATCATCGCCGCTTTGGACTTGGAAGCGAGCAATATAGACGGGCTCTATGCCATCCAGGGCGACGGCACATTCCTGTGGCAGAGACGATACACCACCGAAGGTCCGATGAGTGTGGCCGATTTCGACCAGGATGGTAATGTAGAGATAGCCCTGAGCGGATACGGCCCGGGAATGAGCACAATATACACCTATATCCTCAATAACAATGGACAACGAATCAAGAGATGGAGAGGGGGCAGCAATATAGGAACAGCAATAGCCGACCTGGATGCCGACGGCCAGTTCGAACTGGTCTTCTGTACCGAAGACAGCGTCCAGGCGGTCCACATAGACGGCAGCACCGTCTGGAGCACGGATATAGACGATCCGTTTGGCGGATTCGGGGCTATCAGTATCGGTGACATTGACGACGATGGTTACTGCGAAGTCTATATCACAAGCTATGTCGAATCCGACGGCTACAGTTTCACCGCTGTTCACGCTTTTGACTACCAGGGTCAACTTTTGACGGACGCCGGTTATCCCAAAACCATTATGGGAACTACATACTATAATCCACCTTTAATCGGCGACATCGACGGGGACGAACAAAAGGAGCTTGTCGTAGGCATGTCTACCACACCGATCATAGCCTGGGAGGCCGACGGTTCCACAACGCAGGGATTTCCGATGCTGGATCTGTGGACTGAGTTAGGCTGTATCCCATCCCTGGGTGACCTGGATCAGGATGGTGACATTGAACTGATGGTCGGTGGCTATGATTACCGCTTTCACGTCATAGACCTGCCTGGCCGATACGATCCCAACACTATCGATTGGGGCATGTCCAGACATGACCCTCAATGCTCGGGTTGGGCCACAAAGGGACCTGAACTTAACCTCGCCGGCGCACCGGACCAAATCAAGCCGGGACAAAGGTTCGAACTGACATTGAGTGCCTCAAATCCCACGAATGCTCCTCTGCACTTCTTTGTGGGGATTTTGCCCGAAGGGGCTTATTACGATGCGGACACTCTCACTGTTTTTTGGAAACCGACAGCCGATCAGGTCTTTCATACATATACTTTCTCCTTCCTCGTAACAGATGGCATTCGACAATCCAGCCGAAGTGTCTCAGTCACAGTGGTGCCGGATGCAATCTACTACACCGACATGGCGACTGATCCTAACTGGCAGCTCGATGAAGGATGGGCATGGGGTGTTCCAACGGGACAGGGCTCGTGGAACGGCGACCCAAATTCCGGCTATACAGGTGAAAACGTCATCGGGTACGAATTAAATGGTGACTATGTCAATTCCATGGAGACAACACGATACGCGACACTCGGCCCCCTTAACTGTGAGAAATATACGAACATCCGGCTCAGTTTCCGGCGATGGCTCGGCGTCGAATCACCGTATGATCAGGCCAACATTCAGGTGTCGAACGACGGGACGAACTGGGTGGATATATGGACGGTCGGCAATTCTCACATCTCCGACAACTCCTGGCAACTCATGGAATACATGGTTCCCTCTGCTGTTGCGGACGGACAGCCGATGGTCTATCTCCGCTGGGGAATCGGCCCGACGGACGAAACAGTGACTTACTCCGGCTGGAACATAGATGATGTCCAGGTTACAGGTGACTGCACCCACTGAATCCGAACGATCTCTGATATGCAACCTGTCACACTATTTCGGCCTGAGTCTGTCAACTCAACAATACAGGGAAGTGCCGTATTGTTGTCAACGTCACTGGTCCGGCCGAATAATCGCCTAAAGTAAATTAGCTAATAAGCACATCGATTTATTACAAGTATCAAGAATCGCATAGTGCGTAACCATGAAGCTTGTTAAAGATACCGTGCTGAAAAGCCGATACCAATAATATGACTTTAGAATCGGACATATATTGTTCCCCTGATAAGACAACGCAGGAACCAAATAAAACTGCTGCAAATCAAGCATCGGACATGAAGAAATGTCCCTTTTGTGCCGAACAGATTCAGGCCGAAGCTATCAAATGCCGTTACTGCGGCGAATTTCTCAATGGCTTCAGCCGCGGCCGTCCGAAAACTCCCGGCAAAAAATGGTATCACGCCACACCGGCAGTAGTAGTTGCATTGCTGTGTCTTGGTCCGCTGGCACTTCCTCTTGTGTGGATGAATCCTAACTACAAACCTCTGACAAAGGCGATTCTCACCGTGATTGTTTTTATTGTTACGATTCTCTGCATGTACCTTATGATCTGGTCATATGAGCGTGTTTTCCAACGGCTCGATGCACTCGGAATGTAAACTTCCCAACCGCCTCAAAGCCAGAAATTTGTCATATCACGGAAAATACCTGTTGGCGAATCATAAGACCGGAATCATAAATTCCGTTCTCATCTTCGAGTAATCCTCAGAATCCTTATTACAAAGTACGCTCTGCCACATACCGCCCGCTATGCGGTAACCACGCTGATTTATCAATGCGTACAGACCGCGGATTACAGGTACAGGATCAATCTGTCCTTCCGGTTTGACCGCAGCTACAACTTTCATCGCCGGCATGAGCTTAACGTCCGTCATTTCACCTAACGTGCCGGCAAGCTCCAGGGAGTCCATCGGAACAGGTATCCGTATCTCGATAAGCCAGTGGTTGTCAGAGACGAGCAAAGGATTATTCAAATATCCGGTTGAATGCGGTCCGACGGGAGTTAGATTCTTTGCCCGGGCCAGATCATACAATTTATTGATGTACGGGCCAACTCCCTCGTAATGACCTCGATAGATGGTGTACAGGACCGCCTGAGGGGCAACCTCGCGAACAGTGACATCCGGAATTAACTGCGCCTTACTATCGCGGGTACAAATACCGGCAATACATACAATCTCCACCGCCACTATCGCTGACAATATTAAAATTACTTCTTTCTTCTTCTTCATAACAAACTCCCTTCATACTACCCGATACCATATTTTCTGTACGAGCAGAATCGCATTAGACGCCAGGGATTTTTATAACAGTTTCATGTTACAGTTATGTTACCATTGTGATATATTTTTATTACTTTTCGATTTTTAATATCCCAAATTCTTATCGATATTCCGGCGTAACCTTAAAATAAGAAATATTTCCGCCTGTTTTACACAACAAGGTTGTCTCTTTACCTACATATTATTTGACGTACGAGAGGCCTTTTTATTACAAAAAAAATAAAAACATACTACCAATGACTTATCGCTATATGATTGAAGTTCCTTCCGTAAGTAACGACAGTCCCATGAGGGATACCTTTCGGCAGCACATCCTATGGCGGAGTCCCAAGGACAGGATGACAGTAACAAGTAAAGGACAATTTTCAAAAAGATGCGGGATTCTCCTTGTATTTTGGGCGATTTTGGGTAGAATGCGTCACGAACTATGGATAGTTCTTAGTTCATTGTTCATGGTTCATCGAAAAACAAGGGGGGGCAAGCAGTAGCGGATAGGGCATAGGGGGTATATGGGATAGCATATAAAAAATCAAAATTTGTGCCATAGGTATGAAAAAGGCAAAACCACATCGTAAAAATCAATATTGAGGCACAAAGATTCAAAGTGGCAAAGAAGCAAAGTAAATGTATAACTCTGTGCCTGTGTGCCTCTGTACCTTCAAATAATGTTCTACAATTGTCGAGAGTTCTCTACAAATCGACCTTTTTTTGCAAAACAAAGCCAATTTTCTCGTTCTGCGTTCAGTGTGCTGTGGATTGCGTAAAAGGGTGTAAGCTCTTTGAAATAAACATATTATGAGAAATTATTGGTTCCGGGGCAAGAAAATTTATCCCCAAGGGACAAAGCCAAAACAAAGCCAATCCTTCGGCTGGGCTCAGGACAGGTTTATTTCGTATTGAGTGCTGCATTATGCGTATCGTGACAAGAATAGCCGGCTTCGCCGGGGTAAAGGAACGAATCTAACTATAAAACAGAAGCCAGGAAAAAACGGAATTGAATAGATTCGACATGACAAAGGAATCTAGTATGATATTCGAAGAACTCGGTTAGATTATAAATAACAAGGAAGGACGAATATGACCAACATAATAAATATTATCAACAACGTCATTGTGCACATCTGTCAAATCCTGGCGATGATAGTAATCCTAATGGGGATATTCAAAGCACTGATAATCTATGTGAAAGATATCCTGCTTACTAAAAAAGCGTTTAGCGCGCTACAGGAAAGCAGACTGGAAATCGGGCACTCGTTTTCATTGGGGCTGGCTTTTTTAATTGGCGCAAGCATTCTTAAAACAATCTTGGCACCGACATGGAATGATATCGGTCAACTCGCAGCAATAATTGCACTTCGTACCGCCTTAAATTTCTTCCTGCTAAGAGATGTTGAAAACCTCTTTAAAAAATAAACAACTTAAAAAAAGAGCTTCAAAGGCTGCCGGCAATACGTCGCATCCAGACCCGCGAAAAATCGAAAGAAACGGCCCGGCGGCGTTCGTAAAAACAAAAAGCCACTGAGCCATATCCACCACTACAAAAGTGGGGATTAATCATTAACATGCGGCAAATCAAAGAAATTTCACCACGTGTAATGGACCTTATAGGTAATGACCTTTTCCTGTCCCGGTTCAAGATTGATACGAAATTCGATGGTCCGGCTGTCGGTTTTAACAAAATCATCCGACTTTTCCACGATTTCCCAGTTAATCCATCGATACAGATGCTCGACCACTCTGATCTCGACGGAATCCTTTTCCTTGCGGTTACGCACCTTGATTTCAAACGATTCATCCAGCCAGTCATGGCTCGTATCAATCTGATAATCCGTTCTCTTTCTCTCGCCGACCAGGTCGAATGCATTGCCCGTATAAACGCGAACGGTTTCATCCTTCGGCGTATGGTCGATAATATTTTCGCCGGTAAATTCCAGTTGGCCGTCATCGTCCCGCTTATAGAATCGCACAATCCCCCGCGGCAGAGGAATACCGAGGTTATTTTTCTCGGAGTTCTCGAATTCCTTCATAATCCAGACTTTGGGATTGCAATCCGTGCCGTAGTCCCTATTACGCCTTATACTGTCAGAGTCCCACCCTCGATATCGGTTCCGGTCAATTTTGGCTCCATCATAAACATAGATGCGGTCGGCTTTGACGTTATTGGCACGCAGAAACTCGACCTGCTTTGTCTCGCGGTCGTGAAACGTAGTCTTGCGATTCAATGTGTACAAATGATAGTCCTCGAATGCCTTCTCCGAAACAGCGGCGGGCATTTGTCCATTAAATGCCATCCCACTCATGGCAGCTCTTTCATACATGACGCGTGGGTCCTGCTGGATTTTACTGACGTCACCGGCCATGAGCTTGATTTTCGCTCTCTCGAAAGTTTTGCCGGATTGATTATCGACAGTCACCCAGCCGATTACATCAATCTTGTCGTCGGAATTCTGAGCGAGCATACTGTAATCTGCCTTCCAGCTCATCCCGCCGGTGATATAGCTCAACTCGGCATCGAGTTTTCCTCGCCTGTCGGTGTTCAGCACCCAATGCATCGTAGGTTTCAGGATAGTGTCATCGGCCAGAGCCGGGAACAAGGGTTGTCCCGGCACACTGAAACGCAGCATGCCGTCAACTTCGATAATCGGCTGGTTGTTTGTACTTGTAATATACTGGCGCTGGGCATACTGAGAACCGTATCGACGGATGCCCGATTGGTGAGGGACATATCCGCTGCGAATAATCTTGCCGTGCACCGTTTTGGATTCACCATCGAGAACATTTACCAGAAAATCGATTTCCTTGCCTTCGTAAAACGAGAGCAGCAATCCCTGCGAAACCGGATCGGAGCGGTAGTTCTGCTCGAGTATTTGTATGGCCCGTTTGCCTGCCGGATCGCGAAGGATAACCGAATCCGGCTCGAGATGGGCAGTTATGTCCGTAACACTTACTTCGTTTTCGCCCTTTTGAAGGTCGAGATCGAGCCGGTCACGCACGACGGCAAAATTCTGGTTGTAAATAGTCAGCGAAGGTTCCGCCTGTGCGATACAGCCGATAAACAATACAACAGCGACGATTTGAAAGCATTTTCCAAAACTCATTGTATTTTCCTTTCTATGATTTTATTCTCACCTCTATTATTTATTTATCCTTTTCCATTTTTTCACCTGGGAAAGAGAAATTTTGAACTATATGTAAATGTTTAAACAGATTTTTACCTTTCTCTTTTACGGAATATAATGCAATACACCATTTTGCTTTTGATGGGTCTTCGCTTTCAGCCGCAAGATAGATGATATTCTGGCCTTCAGTACCTAAAGCCCATCGTAAAACATATATTTGATTTGCAGGATATTCCTTAATAAACCGTTTCGCAGCTTGTTCATTGGTGATATGGTCGAATGAGTCCGGATTATCTTTTTGTGCAAAATGTACTCTGTCAGAAAATAATTCCTTTATATTTTCTGTATCCTTTTCAACAGAAGCTGAAATAAATCGTCGGATTATTGTATCTAATTCTTCAATATGAGGTTCAGGTGGAACATAAGTCTTTCTTGATACACTCCATTTGTCTCCTCCGGTTGATAAACCGATACGATAACCCATTAAACTCCAGATTTCAAAGGCTTTACTCCTGTTGATTTCTGATTCATTAAAGCGAAATACCCTTTTAATGTTACCATTGGAAACAGTTAAAGTAATTTCCCTGTCGAGACCCCCTTGATTATTCAAATTGTCTTCAGATAGGCGGGCCCCGAACTGAATAGCCACACCATCTTCAAGCTGAATTGTATGCATAGACAGCTTATACTCTTTTGCTATGCAGTCGGCAAAGTGTAAAAACAAATCCCGACTTTCCGGCCCAAAAGTGGTTATTACTTTGCCGTTAGGGTCTCTTATTTCGATTCTTTCACGAACAACTCTTGAATCCTGACTGTAGATCATCTTGGAGGGCTCGATCAATACGCTATAGATTATAAATAAAAATATAATAATTACGATCTTAGAATATTTCTTGAAATTCATTGTTTTTTCCTTTCCCAGAATTTACTTTTTTCTTTTTCTACAGGAACAACTCAAATATTGCGACAAAGATTGACTCCCGACAATAAAGACGCTTGTTGTGGTTTATCGGTTGACAAAAATGTTTCTACATTTCCACAATACAATCGCTTTTCTCGCATCAGGCCATATCCTAATCTATAGTTACGATAACATATTCCGCTTGCTTCAATTTAAATTCTCTAATGATTTCACGGACAAGGCAAGTAAAAAGAATGTAAAAAATTCAAACATAAAGAGGAAGACCGATGTATCCCTTCAAGCCAAACACAAATAATACTTGACGCTATTAAACTTGCCCTATAACCTGTATCCTGTAAAAGCATCGCTGCGGGCAAATTTCTTCGCGTCCGACAAGTTGCATAGTAAACAGCAGATCTATAGGAATTGGAATAATGAATAGAATAAGCAAGTCACTGAAAATAAGTTATATCGTCTTTATGTTGTTTTTTATAGCGATGTCGTCTCAATGCTTTGCTATACAAAGCGAAGTTGTTTATCTTTCCGGTCAGGGCAAAGATGATACAGTCTCATGGGAATTCTACTGTACCGGCGGACGCAACAGCGGCAAGTGGACGACCATTCCGGTGCCGTCCAACTGGGAGTTTCAGGGATTCGGCAACTATAATTACGGCGGGGAACGACAAAAAAGCAGCGAACAGGGCAAATATCGTAAAAATTTCAACATTCCTCAGAAATGGCAGGACAAGCGCATATTCATAGTCTTCGAAGGTGTGATGACCGATACGGAGGTGACAATCAACGGAAAATCCGCCGGCCCAATACATCAGGGCGGTTTCTATCGTTTCAAATACGAGATTACAGATCTCATCAAGATCGGCGAAAATCTGCTGGAGGTCACTGTTAGCAAAGTATCGTCGAATCCCAGCGTTGAGCAGGCCGAGCGTCAATCCGACTACTGGGTGTTCGGGGGAATATATCGGCCGGTGTACCTCCTTGCTGTGCCACAGGAATTTATCGAATGGACGGCGGTCGATGCCCGGGCGAATGGGGCTTTTTCCATTGATGTTCATCTCAAAGATATAACCTCTGCCGATGGCGTCAGGGTGGAGATTTCAGGTCTGGATGGGCAAAAGCTGTGCGAACCTTTTGAAGAGGAAATCCGGCCGGGACAGGAAAAAGTAACATTAACTACTAAGATCAGTGGTCATAAGTTATGGACGGCAGAGACACCAAATCTCTACCAGATACAGGTCACGTTATTGGAGAATGGAAGTGAGATACACACTGTGACGGAAAAGTTCGGCTTTCGGACATTTGAAGTCCGTCCGGGTGACGGGTTGTATTTAAACGGGCAGAAGATTAAGCTCAAAGGCATCAACAGGCACTGCTTCTGGCCGGATTCAGGACGATGCCTGAGTCGCCGGATAAGCTACGACGATGTCCGACTAATTAAAGAGATGAATATGAACGCGGTCCGAATGTCACACTATCCACCGGATGCACATTTCCTGGAAGCATGCGACGAATTAGGTCTTTATGTCCTGAATGAATTGGCCGGGTGGCAAAAGCCGCCGTACGATACCGAGGTCGGTAAAAAACTCGTCAGGGAACTGGTGACGCGAGATGTGAGCCATCCGTGCATCCTTTTCTGGGATAATGGGAATGAAGGCGGTTGGAATACGGAGCTCGACGATGAGTTCGCTCTTTATGATCCACAAAAGCGAATCGTTCTTCATCCGTGGGCAAACTTCGGCGGTGTGGATACGGATCACTATGAGAGTTACGAAAGTACAATGCAAAAGCTAAAGAGCACCTCGCTTTTCATGCCGACCGAGTTCCTGCACGGCCTCTACGATGGCGGCCACGGCGCCGGTTTGAAATACCACTGGGATGCGATGTACGCCTCACCAATGGGTGCCGGGGGATTCCTCTGGGTTTTTGCCGATGAAGGGGCTGTGCGAACGGACATGGACGGCCGGATCGACGTCGCCGGCAACCAGGCGCCCGACGGCATTGTCGGGCCTTATCATCAGAAGGAGGCAAGCTTTTATACCATCAAGGAAATTTGGTCTCCTGTTCAGATTACTCCCGAAAAGCTGTCGGAAGATTTTAATGGACGGCTTAATGTAGAGAACCAGTACGATTTTACAAACCTCAGCAGTTGCATATTTAAAGTTAAACTGGGCCTGTTCCCGGAACTGCAGGAAGAATCGACAAAGGCAAACATTACTTACCAAAAGTCTTTCAAAGGTCCCGACATCGAACCGCATATATCAGGCTCCATCGATTTGTCACTGCCGGAGAATTGGCGCCAGTCGCAAGTTCTGTATCTGACTGCCAATGACCCGACCGGAAATGAAATATGGACATGGTCCTGGGACATTTGCCAAGCAGATTACTATCGCCAAAAATGTATGGAGGCAAAGTGGTCTGAAGCCTCTGAAGTTATAGCAATAGTCAGGGATGATAAGATTCATGTTGACGTTGGCGAACTGTCAATGAAGTTTGATATAAGTACCGGTCAGCTCGCGGATGTCACCGTAAGTGGTAAGCCGATATCATTCTCCGGGCTCCAACTAATTGGTGGAACTATGCAGAAGCTGAAAGTCACTGCTAAGAAAATAGATGACAATATCGTTATCAATACCAAATATGAAGGCGATATGAATTATGCCCGCTGGACGATTTATCCGACCGGATGGATTGAGCTGGAATACGAGTTTGAATTAGAAGGCCGGTTCTATCTTTTTGGAATAAACTTTGACTACTCTGAAAGTAAAATGCAGGCAATGCGCTGGCTGGGGCGTGGGCCGTACCGGGTTTGGAAGAATCGTTTGCAGGGCAGCCGATTGGATGTTTTTACCAATGCCTATAAAAACCACGTCCCGGGCGCAACTTGGGATTTTCCCGAATTCAAGGGTTACTATCACGATTGGCGATGGGTTGTATTTTCAACAGAAGAAGGTGACATCACGATTGTTAACGGGACGGATAATTTATATCTCGGTGTCTACCGTCCGAACGATGGACAAGATCCGATGCGAACCAGAATCAATGTACCTGATACGGGAATTGCTTTGCTGCACGGCATCCCGGCAATCGGCACGAAGGGCCAAAAACCGGAAACGCTCGGCCCACAGGGCCAGAGGAACCAGGCCTCCGGTAAATACAAAGGCAAAGTCTATTTCCACTTCGGGGACTGATTATCAGTAAAAACACATATCTGGAAAAATATTAAGGAAGTGACCTATTCTTTCTTCATCGCAAGGACTTGTTGCCGCCGTGCCGGATTTAAACCTCGAATAGCATATAAAGTGATGGTAGATGAAACACCCCGACGACGAAGGTCTTTAACGTACGAAAGAACACGGTTCGGCGCCGAGCGCATATTATCTTTCAGAGCCCAACCGACGCCCTTACGAACGATGTCCTCTTCGTCCCATATTAAATTTTCGCATAACTGCAAAGCAACTTCGGTAAATTTACCCGATTTCGCAACCTGCCGCGTGAAAGCTACAACACTGGCCCGGCGTTTAAAACGATTCGGCGAACGATTCCAATCCTCCAGAAAAGTCAGCGTTTCATTACAAAACTTTAACAATAATGGTCCAGCTACACCGATACTGAAACCGTCAACATGAGACCAGCTTCTAAAATCTTCCGCCATTGAATCCAGAAGGAAGAAGTGTTTGGGCTTCAATTCTTTGACGCTTTCGCCAAGGATGAAAATCCCGGCGTGGCCAAATTCGCCAATATTCTCGTGCAAAAGTTCTGCCGCCAGTTTAAGGCGTTCCGACAACTCAAGTTCAAGGAACCGCGGACGAAATTCCTTCATCAATCTATGGAAGTCGGGCGTTTTTAATGAATACGAAAGATACTGGTCGTGCTTGTGGAACCTCCGTTCGGGTTTGGGCGTACGGCACCCCGTTATATCTACAATCGCTCGGCGGAGATCGGTGATTATCGCTTCAATCATTTATGAAAACTCTAAAGTACTATCGAATCCGATGGTGAATAACAAACTTTTCCAATACAGTGGAGGATATATCGATGATGATAGTATTAACCAAGAAATACAATGTCCAGAAAAAACGGGGACAGTCATTTTTAATTGACATAAATTGATTCTTTGCTTAATTTATTTTTACGCGTCCCACTTTGTTAAAAACGCATAAGAGAAAGCCTTTTATTTTTGTCATTAGTTTTTGCGTTTTCGCCTATTTTTCGAACAGTATTCAAAAACAACCGTATTCAGATGTAAGAAAATGAAGATGGCATTTACACCTGAAACAGGACAATATACAATTGGTTATATATAAATATTTGATTGGATTTTTCTGATGCCTCGATGGCTTGGAATGCTTGTTTTTTTATCAATTTTTCTCGGTATCCTTTTTGGCGGATACTATTATATTCTCTCGCGGCTGTTTGGTTTCTTCAAACTCAGGCATAATATATATTTTTGGCTGACGCTGGTTTTTCTGGCTTTTGGATATGTCGGATTTTCCATTCTGGAGGCGAAACTCCCATGTGCTGCATGGCGGTTTTTTCAGCGGCTTGCTGCGATTGGACTGGGCGTTGGCTGGCTGTGCCTTGTTGTTTTACTTAGCCATGACCTGCTGCATCTGGCTTTTCGATTCCCGGTTTCTTTTTCTCGCTGGATAGTCTTAGGATTGATTGCGTTGCTGACGGTTTATTCATTAGTCAATGCGATGCGGCTCGAAGTCAAATACATTGAACTGCCTGCATCGGTGGAAAAGACAATTGCCCAGTGGAGTGACGTCCATCTTGGGTCGGTTAGTCGGCGGCACATGGAACGTCTTGTCGAAAAAACTAATTCCCTGAATCCAGATTTGATTTTGATAACCGGCGACCTAATGGATCCTCAAGGCGATTTAACATCTGATTCATTAACACCCTTGAATAAGCTGACAGCTCCGACGTATTTTGTTACGGGCAATCACGAGCGTTATGTGGGTCTGAACAAGATGGCATCGATGCTTAATGTAACGCCGGTCATTCCGCTGAGGAACGAAGTTATTGTATTTGAGGAGATACAATTAGTTGGTATTGATGACAGCGATGACCGAGACCAGGTACCGCGGCATCTTGCCATGCTGAAATTAAATCCGGATATGTTTACGATTCTGCTATATCACCAACCGGAAGGATTTAATGCCGCCGCAGCGGCGGGTGTGAACCTGATGCTCAGCGGCCATACACACAATGGCCAGATTTGGCCGTTTAACTGGGTAGTTCGGTCAAGATTTCGATACCTAAAGGGTCTTCACAGAATCGGGGATATGAACCTTTATATTTCGCCTGGTTCCGGCACATGGGGGCCACCGATGCGACTTGGAAGCCGTAACCAAATCACACTGATCCGACTTGTGAAACAATAATCATACTGACATAGCGGCGAAATCTTAAGATTGCATCGAATTTTCAAATTCCTCCAGTTCATTCGAAAAGATATAAAGGAAAGGCGATATTTAAATTGCATCATCCAAGAAATGCAATGTCTAAGTTTTTTGCAGCAGCAGTTTCGTCGGGTCGGGATACCGGAGTTGTTATCGGCGCTTCTCTGAGTTTTTCCGGTTCAGTTTTAGCAAGCTCAGCGATATCAATCATTGCACTTACAAATGCATCGAGGGTTTCTTTGCTTTCCGTTTCGGTCGGCTCAATCATTAATGCTTCTTTGACAATCGCCGGAAAATAAACGGTAGGAGGGTGAAAGCATCTGTCGATAAGAGCTTTAGCTATATCTATTGCGTGAACGCCGTTTTCAAGCATTTGGTCAGTTGGACTAAAGACACATTCATGCATGCAAATGCAATCATAGGCAATATTATAATGGTTGTTTAATTTCGTTCGGATATAGTTGGCATTAAGTACGGCGTTTTCTGCTACTTCTTTTAACCCTTCTTTACCCAACATGAGAATATAGACATAGGCTTTGAGGACAACTGCAAAGTTTCCATAAAACGGAGCTATATAGCCGATAGAGTTCGGCCTGTCATATTCCAAAGCATAGGTGCCGTCATCCCTTTTAATAACAATTGATACCGGCAGAAAGTCAACCAGGTTTTCCTTTACACCGACAGGGCCGGCACCGGGTCCACCGCCGCCATGCGGTGTTGCAAAAGTCTTGTGCAGATTCAGATGAACAATATCAAAACCAAAGTCACCGGGGCGGGCCTTTCCAACTATCGCATTTAAATTTGCGCCATCGTAATAAGCCAGGCCGTCAACGCTATGGATTAAATCACAGATTTCTTTAATATGCGGATTAAAAAGGCCGAGTGTGTTGGGGCAAGTCAACATCAGGCCTGCGACCTCGTTGTTGAGTAATTTCCTGACTGCATTAACATCCATAACGCCTTTGTCATTGCTTGGGACTAAAACGACTTTGTAGCCGGCTATAGCTGCGCTTGCGGGATTGGTGCCATGAGCGCTATCGGGGACAAGTACCGTCGTTTTCTTATTGCCTTTGCTCCTGTGATATGCGGCCATAATCATAATGCCGGTAAGCTCGCCATGTGCACCGGCCATAGGCTGCATCGTAAAACCCGCCATGCCTGTAATCTCCCGCAGGAGAATATCCGTCTCATAAATGACCCGAAGCGCCCCCTGAGTAAGCATGCCGCCCATACGTAATTGAGGCAGCAAAGGATGAAGATGTGCAAAACCGGGATAGGAAGCGATGCGCTCGGCCACTTTGGGATTATATTTCATTGTACACGAGCCAAGCGGATAAAAATTAGTATCAACCCCAAAGTTCATGCGCGAAAGTTCTGTGAAATGTCTTACCACATCAAGCTCGCTCAGCTCTGGCAGTTCGGCGGTTGTTTCTCTGAGGAAGTCGCTGTTTATATTTATTGTTGTAGGGACGTCACTGTCGCCTATTTCGATAGCTCTGCGCCGTGGCACTGATTTTTCAAAAACGAGCTTCATAAACAAGCCTCCAATGCTTCGGCCAGCATTCCTATTTGCTGTTTTGTTCTTTTTTCCGTCACGCAAATCAGGATCGCATTTTCCATGTTTTCATAGTACCTGCTCAATGGGAAACCTGCGGCAAAACCTTTCTCAATAAGCCTGGCGATTACGTCCGCTGCCTCGCAGGGCAAATCGAGAACAAACTCATTAAAAAACCATTTTGCCTTGAAACGCGGTTTAACTCCGGGGATGGCCGTAAGTTTGTGATAGGCATAGCTGGCTTTGTCAGCACACAACTGAGCAGTTTCTTTCAAGCCTTCTTTGCCCATAAGCGAAAGATATACAAGGGCGGTTAAGGCACATAGCGCTTCATTAGAGCATATATTCGATGTAGCTTTGTCCCTGCGGATATGCTGCTCGCGCGCCTGAAGTGTAAGAACAAAACTTCTCCTGCCAAGTTTATCTTTTGTCTTGCCGACAATTCTGCCGGGCATTTTTCGGACATATTTCATTCGGCTCGACATAAAACCAAGATAAGGTCCGCCGAAGCTCATCGGCATACCAAGGCTTTGCCCCTCACCGACAACGATGTCGGCTCCCATAGCTCCCGGAGTCTTTAATATTCCCAGAGATATAGGATAACAGGAAACTATCATAAGAGCACCTTTTTTATGAACAGCATCGGAAATGTCACTGAAGTCGTCAATACATCCGAAAAAATTAGGATTCTGTAAGATTACAGCGGCTGTGTCATCGTCAAGTTTTTCAAAAATTTCACGCCTATTCGCCTGACCGTCAGCACATTTGACCTGTTCGAGCCGAATACTTAGATTTTTCGTATACGAATCAATCATAACACGATAAATCGGATTGACACTGTCATCGACAATGACTTTATTTCTTCCGGTTATACGCAAAGCCATCATCATGCCTTCGTATATTGCAGTCCCGCCGTCGTATAACGAGGCGTTTGCAACTTCCATTTCAGTCAGGCGACATATCGCCGATTGATACTCATAGACCGCCTGCAATGTACCCTGAGAAAGTTCAGGCTGATAAGGTGTGTAGGCGGTATAAAATTCGCTTCGTGAAATGATAGAATAAACTGCAGCCGGTATGAAATGGTCATAAAAACCACCGCCGAGAAAACAAGTCAGGTTTATATAATTTTTATCTGCAATTTCAGCTAAAGCCTCTCTAACCCGCTGTTCGGTCAATCCTTTTGGAAGATTAAACCCGCCGGTCATCAGCTCTGCCGGAATGTCACTAAAAAGGTCGTCTATTGTAGAACCGATATCGGCAAGCATATCCTTTTGCTGTTCTTTGGTATTTGATATAAACGACATCTTAGATAATACCTCAATAAATAATACACCGGTTTTGGCTTTTTGAATTTCTACAGACCTTTCAAATATTCTTCATACTGCTTTGAGTCCATCAGGTTGTCAATTTTGCTTTTGTCGGTTACTTTCATAGTGCATATCCAACCGGTATTATAGCAGTCTTGATTAATCTGTTCGGGTGTTGATTCCAAATCTGAATTGACCTTAGTAACCGCTCCTGCTATGGGTGAATAAACGTCACTGGCTGCCTTTGAGCTTTCAACCACCGCCAACTCATCTTTCTGCTCTACTTCTTTACCAACAGCAGGAAGTTCAACAAAAGTGATTTCTCCCAGTAATTCCTGTGCGTAATGTGTGATTCCGATAGTTGCAGTATTACCATTAATCTTTGCCCATTCGTGTTCTTCTGTATAAAACAATCCCTCGATAACCATTTTCTTTCTCCATCAATCAAAATTTTGCGAACCGTGTTACTATTCTGCCCGAAATGTCCGGTTCCAGATTTTCATTTTTTTCGACTTTGTCTTTTTTGCCTTTTTCTACCTGGCTTTTGCTTCTTGCAAGGTAATATAATCCTATTGGTCGATTTTCTTCTATAATTTCCTTTGAGATATAGGCCAAGGCAATTTGTTTGTCACCGGCCTTTGCACAACTCAATACCCATCCGATACAAATCCCATTTTCATCTAAAACACCGTCATGGCCTCTTACGGGGCGAATCCCTTTTTCACCGGATAGCTCGATTCTTGCTACCTGCATATCGTAGCCTTTGGATATTTTGAACATATCAGCCCGGCCAATGAAAAAATCCTTTTCAAGTTTAACCGCCCAGCCGTAACCGGCCTCAAAGGGGC
>CAZMWN010000013.1:0-25116 GCA_964569935.1 uncultured Pirellulales bacterium | reverse complement strand
GCATCGTCGGCCCACATGGCTCTATCTCGGTTAACGTGATGCCGCTGACTCTTATTGGAGGTCTTGTTATATTCACGCTCGTGCAGGGTCTGGCTTCCCTGATTCAACACGGCAGGGGAGGTAAAGGAGAGCAATCATGAATAAATTGCAGAAAAGGGCCTGGTATGAATTAGCCGGTGTTGTAGCAGCAGTTATAATCGCAGCAATAGGATTAACCGTATTAGTCCACATTAATGCAAAGGGAATCATTGGCCTAGTCACATTCACAATCTCTTTTTTGATTATCGGTCTGGTTGCATTTGTTGGTAATATCAGAATTTATGCCCAATTCGACGAGCGCGAGAAAAAAATCTACAATAAAGCGTTTGCTCTTGCTGCAGGAGCTTTTACTCTTTGTACCTGTTTTATTTCGTTCTGCGTTTTCTTTATTGCGGGCGGCAAAAGCCTCATACCCGTTTACATCCCGCCTGCGATATTTCTCGCCAGCCTGTTTACAGCGCAGTTCGTCCAGTCCACAGCGATTCTAATTCAACTTGCATGGGAGCAGGCCGATGAGTAGTGACAGGCTCAGCAATCAGATTCGTCGGCTGCGATTAGACAATGGCCACATGACCCAGCAGGACCTGGCCGACAAGGTCGGAGTGACCCGTCAGACGATTATCGCTATCGAGTCCGGCAAATATGCCCCGTCGCTACCGCTGGCCTTTAGAATCGCACAGACCTTCAGTATTCCAATAGAACAGGTCTTCCAATACAATGCCGAAGAACTTTAACCAACAGAAATAGAATGCACACTTCTAATTTATTGTCATTTCTGGTACAATCCGGTTTTTTAATAGGTACAGGAAAATCGGATATTTTATGGCATTACCCGTGGTTGCAATAATTGGTCGGCCGAACGTCGGTAAAAGTAGTCTGCTCAACGCCCTGACGGGGCAAATGATAAGTATCGTTGAGCCGAGGGCCGGTGTTACAAGAGACCGTGTCAGCGCTTTCATCGGCAGAGACGAGAAGTATTTCGAGCTTATCGATACCGGCGGATATGGAATCGTTGACAGCGACCAACTCAGCGGACATATCGAACAACAAATCCTCCAGGCGATTGAGTCGGCGGACATCGTGCTGTTCATGGTCGATATTCGTGACGGGCTTGTGCCGTTGGATAAAACAATCGCCCAACTGCTGCGCAAGAACAATCTCGATGTCATCGGCGTGGCAAATAAGGCAGACACGGCAAAAATGTTCCCCGCCGCGGCGGAATTTACAAAGCTCGGTTTCGGCGAATTTTTATGCATTTCAGCGCAAAACAATCTCAACAAAGCGGTCCTCCTCGACAGGGTTTTCGAAAAACTCGCTTCGGTGGAAACAGGCAAACCGACACAACCGGTCATGAAACTGGCAATAGTCGGCAAGCGAAACGCAGGTAAAAGCACCATCGTAAACGCCATGGTCGGCTCCGAGCGGGTAATCGTCAGCGAGACGCCGGGGACAACAAGGGACGCCGTCGATGTGCGGTTCGAAAAAGACGGCAAGACAATTATCGTCATTGACACAGCAGGGGCAAGAAAAAAGAGCAAGATGACCGATAGCATCGAGTTTTACAGCTACGTTCGTGCGACACGGTCTATTCAGCGTGCCGATATAGTGCTGTTCATAATTGATGCCGCCGTACCAATTTCACAGGTTGACAAGAAGCTGGCCAAATTTATTGCCGAAGAATATAAAAGCTGCATAATAGTTATTAACAAATGGGATCTGGCTAAAGATTCGGCTGTGACCGAGGACTACCAGGAGTATTTGACTAAACTGCTGCCGGGATTAAAATATGCACCGATAGCTTTTACCACAGCAACAGAAGCTAAAAATATTCAGAGCGTTCTGGATTTATCGATGGAACTATTCAAGCAGGCCACCACATGGATACCCACATCTAAGTTAAACAAGGCATTCGATGCAATAAAAGAAGAAAAAATCGGCACGGCGAAAGGTAAAAAGAAAGGCTGGCCGAAGTTTTACTATGCAACCCAGGTCGCCGTCAATCCAGTAACTATACTTATGTTTGTAAACAGACCCGAACTGTTCGAGGAAAACTATCTCAGATTTATTATCAATCGACTACGAACCATGCTGCCGATAGAGGAAGTGCCGATCAGACTTTTGGCTCGACCGCACAGGAAATAGCCGGTAGCATTAAGTAATTAAGAAAGGATAATGTGAGGTCATAAAAATGGATACGCTTTTACTGATACTGATTTGTGGTGGGGGTTATCTGGTTGCTTATCACACATACGGGCGATTTCTCGCCAAAAAAATATTCAAACTCGACAACAATGTCCCCGTTCCATCAGTGGAATTGCGCGACGGTATCGATTATGTCCCCACGCGTAAAGCAATAATCTTCGGACACCACTATACCTCAATAGCCGGCACCGGCCCAATTGTCGGACCGGCAATAGGAATTATCTGGGGCTGGCTGCCGGCCATACTCTGGGTATTTCTCGGTTGTATTTTTATGGGAGCTGTGCACGATTTGGGCGCTTTGGTGGTCTCGATCCGGAACGAAGGCAAAAGCATATCAGAAGCGGCGGCCAAATATATCAATATGCGTGTACGGTTTATTTTTTTCGCCGTCGTCTTTTTAGCTCTACTAATTGTTATCGCAATATTCGGCGTGGTAATTGCAGCGGTCTTTACGAGGTTCCCAAGTGCGGTAATTCCGGTCTGGCTGCAAATACCGATAGCTGTTACGCTGGGTTTTGCCGTTTATAAAAAAACAGCCAACGTCGTCATTGCAACAGCAGTAGCAGTAACCGGAATGTACTTGTGCATCGCTATCGGCAGTTTCGTTCCGGTCCAGCTTGGTACGGTCTTTGGGATACCGTCCACAGGATTTTGGGTCATAATCCTCTTAATTTACGCATGGATAGCTTCAACTTTGCCGGTCACAACGCTGCTCCAGCCGAGGGACTATATCAACGCATGGCAGCTTTTTATTGCTATGGGTCTGCTGGTGGGCGGAGCATTTATGGCTTCGTTATCAGGCAGCCTTCCTCTGGTGGCGCCCGCAATCAATAAGGCCCTCCCGGCCGGCACACCTCCTATTTGGCCTTTTATGTTTGTTGTCATCGCCTGCGGTGCCATCAGCGGCTTTCACTCGCTTGTCGCCTCCGGCACAAGTGCAAAACAAGTTTCCAAAGAAACCGACTCTTTATTCGTAGGTTACGGTTCAATGCTGCTGGAAGGCTTCCTGGCTATTCTGGTCCTTGTCTGTGTAGCGGCGGGCATAGGGATGGCCCTCAAACTCGATGGCGGAACAATTCTCACAGGCAACGATGCCTGGCAACATCAATACAGCACATGGATGGGAGAGAAAGGATTAACCGACAAAATCGCCCCGGTTGTCATCGGCGCCGCTAATATGATGGGAAAACTCGGACTGCCTGAAACGGTAGGAATTACGCTGATGGGCGTATTTATAGCGTCGTTCGCCGGCACAACTCTCGATACATCAACACGAATCCAACGTTATGTAATAAGCGAGCTGGCAACCGATTTGCGAATCCCGTTCCTTGCCAACAGGTGGACAGCCACAACTTTCGCCGTAATCACTGCAGCGGGCCTGGCCTTCGCCACAGGAGCGGACGGTACAGGTGCTATGAAACTCTGGCCGTTGTTCGGAAGCGCAAACCAGCTCCTGGCGGCCCTGGCCCTACTCGTGATCACACTTTATCTCAAACGCAAGGGCGGTATGAAATTCGTCGTAACCGCAGTGCCGTGCCTGATTATGTTAATAATAACAAACTGGGCAATGATTAAAAACGAAATGATTTTTATTAATAAAGGGAACTGGTTGCTTGTCACAATAGGAGCAGTGATTTTCGTACTGGCATTGTGGATGACCATCGAAGCTGTGATAGCCTTCGGAATGCGAAGTTTTACGGACCCTCGGGAGATATCTGCTCCAGCCTGAAAACAGCCTCAGTCGGCTCTTTATCGAGCAAGATGTCACCTTTTTCGACAAAATCTCTTGGAAAATTGTATCTCACTACCCTCCGGATTTCCTGTCCCTCTTCTGTTTTCTTGATATCCTCATCGTCAATTTCCAA
This sequence comes from uncultured Pirellulales bacterium, assembly GCA_964569935.1. Taxonomy (GTDB): domain Bacteria; phylum Planctomycetota; class Phycisphaerae; order Sedimentisphaerales; family Anaerobacaceae; genus JAFGPS01. The sequence continues at coordinate 21,010 of CAZMWN010000013.1, read as the reverse complement.
TATGACCTGGAACAGCATGTTCTCGTAAGCCTGCTTCGCCGCCAACGTGGCCCTGACGACAATGCTTAATACTTCATTCCGATTTGTCACTTCCTCCACTCGGCATAGACCTTGCAAATTGGGACTAAAGCAATATCCCAGCGTTGGATTCTCTATGGTGTACCGCTCGAGAAGGTCCTCTTCCGGCGGCATTTTGATCTTCACGCTTGTCGTCGCCTGCCTTGGCGGCTGGCCGGTCGCCAGAACGATGTACGGCGTCTTTTCAATTACTTCCGAGCGGGCCTTCTCAATATCGCCTCGTGTCAAATTTACACGTGCGATTAATCTCTCGCCCCTCCAAATTCCCGGTACAAACATTAGTATTTTTTCAGGCTCAATACTCTCGGGCCTGCGGGGGTTCTGGTCTCCATCGATACATCGAACAGTCAACTCTTTTTGGACAAGTTCAACAACATTGACATCAACTACTTCCGGCTCACATGACTCGACCGTAAGACCCAACTCTCGTATCCAGATGCTCTTTTTTAGAAGCTCCTGTACGTTCTTTTCATGTTCTCCCGGACTGACAATACCCTCTTGTTCTGCATCAAGAGTAAATTTCAGTTTCTCAGGATTATTACTTATGATTTGTCTTACTTCACTTATTTTAGATACAGGTCCTTTGAGAACAACTTCATTGATATCTACAGTAGCTTCGCCCCTAAAGCTGATCCAGAAATTGGACCTGGAATTGCCTATTGTTATCGTTGCACCCGAAAAAGGTTGTTCATCGTCGAGTGCCAGGTCCGACCAGACCCAGATTAGCACTGTCAAAAAAACTACAACAGCTATCTTGCTAAATTTAATCTTTCTTGTTGTCATCATTCGTCTTGTTCATTCAGCGTGGTTCACTTCATGTAAGCACGTTTTTAAGATATTTTTTTATTCCGTCTTCATCTACATTTCGTGTAAGCTTGCCGTTCTCAACCAGAGAAATGATGCCCGTTTCCTCACTCACAACCAAACAGGAGGCATCAGAACCGGCTGTTATACCGATAGCGGCTCGATGTCGCGAGCCAAGTCCGATACCGCTCATACCCGCAGCCTCTGCCAAAGGCAACTGTACTCTGGCGGCAATTACTCTGTCACCTCGTATGATAACAGCCATATCGTGGAGGGCCGTCCCGGGATGGAAAATGGTCTTTAGCAATTCAGCCGTCACTGCAGCATCAACTTTAACGCCGGTTTCGATAAATTCTCCCAACGCTACACGTCTCTCGATAACAATAATCGCTCCAATGCGGGCTGCGGAAAGATCTATTGCTGCAGAAGTGAGTTCCTCGACCGTTTTGGATAGCTGCTGTGAAGAGGTTGACCAAAAACCGCCCTGACCTATTCGCATCATAGCTCTTCGGACTTCAGGCTGGAATGCCGCAACGGCAATAATCAACACACCAATCAAAAAACCGCTGTAAAGATACTGCAATCGTTCTAATCCCAAGCTCCCGACGACTAACTTAAGGATGATAAATCCCACAATGAGAATGAATATAACCCCGCGGAACAACCTTTCCCCACGAGTGCCTTCGAGAAAATCCACCGCCCAGTATACTACCAGCCCGATGAAAAGTAACTCAATAGCAACTCGCCACCAATCATAACTCGCTACCCGGCTGAAATAATCGACGAGCGTTTCCACAAGTCAAATCCCTTTTTATAGGTGCATAATTGCTGCAGAATAACAGTAAAAAACTCTTTACGTCCTTATAATCCTGTGACCCGTGCTCTGCATATCAGGGAATCCTTTTGTCGGTGAGCCTGCTTGGTTCATCAAGAAGCACAGTCTTGTCAATATCCGCCATCATCTCCTGTTGATTGATACGGTTGTTGCGTTGATGCCTTATTTCCCCCTGTGCGGTTGTCTCTCCTATCTGCTGGGTAGAGCAACCTCCAGGCAGAAAAACCAATGCACATAACATGACTGCTAAGATTACCTTAAATACAGAAGCCGAAACGCCTTTCATCATATCTCCCTTTTTCGAATATCATGTTGCCGGTCGTAGTCTCAGAAAACCTCTCATTTTCGATTAACCGGCGCTTTTTTCAGGCAAAACATAAAATATCCCTGAACAAACATCATAATTATAGCAGCCCCCACAACTGCTGTCAACGCAAAAACGATATAGTTCATAGTTTGTAGTTCTTTGTTCATCGATGAACTCTGAACAATGAACGATGAACACAAAAGTGTTGTATTTGCCAAACAAATCTGATAAAGGAAATACCTGATTGGATGCTATTGATGTATGAAATACTGTCACATTCATCCCGTGAGATGGCGGCCTTTCCGGCAACGGCCTTCGCCGTGACGAGTGGCCTATCTCATGAGGTAAATACCGTACTAATATCGATAACTGTGACTTTTAACCAATAACCTAAGACTTGTTTTTGTGGAGTTATAAAATGAAGAAGCTCATAGATTATTTCATTAAAGGCCTTTTAATTTTTATACCTATAGCCCTAACTGTCTTTTTGCTTTTCTGGGTGTTTAATAGTGTAGATTCAATCATTCGTAATTTCCTGCCTAAAAAGATTCCCGGCCTTGGGCTCCTGTTGACAATTGTTTTTATAACTGTGATTGGCTTCCTCGCATCAAACTTTCTGGGTCGGAAGTTTTTCTCACTTATAGAGAAGGTTTTCAGGGGGCTGCCATTAGTGAAGCTGCTTTATTCCGCCGTAAAAGATATGATTGAGGCTTTCGCGGGCGAGAAAAAAAGCTTTGATAAACCCGTACTCGCTTCGATTGCTCCGGGTTCAAAAACAAAAGTGGTTGGCTTTATTACAAGAGAGAGCCTTGAGAGCTTTGGACTTGCAAACTATGTTGCCGTGTACATGCCTCAATCATACAACTTCGCCGGTAATGTCCTGCTCTTTCCAAAAGAGGCGATTAAACCGCTGGATATCGAAAGCTCACAGGCAATGGCATTTATTGTCTCAGGCGGAGTTTCCTGCGGTTCTTCATAAAAAATGCCCCTGAGACTCTTTAGTAGTAAATTGAAATTTGATATCCACTACTGGATGTTATTATCGAAAGCAAATCTGTATTGACAAACAAAGACGAACCATTCCGCCGGGGATGACGTATTTATGCTTGTATTAGAACTGTCAAATAAAGTACAATGTCCTTAATGGGCAAAATAATACAGAGCTTTATTCACAGTGCCAAATGTGGATTTATAATCGGTGCCTGTGTTGTTGAATAAATCGAGGTTTTTATTTCATTGATAAGCAGGAGTAAAAGGGTCAAATCAAAAAATCGTGCGTATAGTAATCTTATTCAGTTCCGAACACATGGCTCTTAATACTTAATTGATGCTTTTAAACCTCTAAGGAAAATTTGATGAAGTTGCGAGTATTGTTTCTGGCGTCAATGCTGATCAGTTCGGCATCTCTGGAAAATTCAAGTGGCCGTTTATTGCCAAAACAAAGAAGAGAAAGTGAGCCTCCTTCACGGAAGACGGCAATCCAGAATAACATAGTAGAGTTCGATCTGAATTATGATTTCTCGGTGCCGGGAGAAACCCGCAGGATAAGCTTAACTGTCGTACTTCCAACAACTATACCTGACAGACAAAAAATTATAAGCACAAACTATTCTTTGAAGCCGTCAAGGGTTTTCCGCAAGAACGGAAATCGCTACGCCGAGTTCATATTTAATAAACCTGAGAAGCATATCAACATAAACATAATCATCAAGGCAGAGTTGTTCAGGTATGACCTGCTCACTGCAAAAAAAAGCCGCGGTAAGAATCGCCTTGAAAATCCCGGGCTCACCGAATTTTTAAATCATGAAAAATATATAGAAAAAGACCACATCGAAATTCAGCAGATCGCAAACAGTATAGAAGGGCAAACAGAAGAAGAAATTGTGAAAAACATATATGACTACGTCATTGATAATATGAAATACACAAAACATGGCAGACAAGAGTGGGGGGCCGTCAAAGCTCTTCAGAAAGGAAAAGGGGACTGTTCTGAGTACTCCGATCTGTTCGTATCTATATGCAGGGCAAAGAACATCCCGGCCAGAGTCGTAACAGGTTATATCGTGCGGCCTGATTCAGCTCCATTAAAACATAACTGGACAGAAGTCTATCTGCAGGATTACGGCTGGGTCCCCTTTGAACCGAGCTGGGAAAACAACGAAAACGCTGTATTACGAAACAGAGCTTTTAGCAGAATGGGCCCTGTGTACATCTATTTTTCCCACATCCGCAATGACGAAGTTCTTCAGAACTATCATTTTGCTTCGTATAAGTACTGGGGTGAGAAGGTCATACTAAAAGACTCAATTGAATTCAAACAATCCGCTTCTTTCCTCCCACAGTAATCGTACTAAAACCTGAAAATGTAACGAGAAAAACCCAACAATATCCAATTTTTGCTGTCTGCATATTACTCAAACCAAAGGCATTACTCACACTTCCCAGTTAAGTTTGTCCTGATACTTCCAATAGAAACGCCCGAGCAAATGCGCCACAACAAAGACAATGTAAAGCAAAATGAAATAAAAAATACTCCCCAGCATCAACGTCGTCACTCTGACCTGTTCCGTATTTTCTGTTTCTACTATCCCTAACAGACTCCTAACGGCTAAGACAATTATCATAATTAACAATAAAAGCCCACAGTATTGAAAAAAAGTGATGAATATAGAGCCGATTAGCAGAATAGGATTTAGTGCGGTCACGGAGTCAAACATAACACAGGCCAGCAAACCCATTGGAAAAAAGAATACACCATAGGCTAAAAGAAACCAGAAAATTGCATTTGTTTTTTGAGTGTACAGTGAATAAAAAAGTGCCGGTCCCAAAAAGATCAAATAACATCCGATGTAGTGCTGTGCCTGCGACCACATATCACCCAATCCCATCGATGCAAAGGCTTCCGGAGCCCTTAGACTTCCCTTGGCACTGTCACGGACACACTCAGCAATATACCAGCATAGGTAGAGCCCAAGAGCGAGATTCACAAGAAAACCCAGCAATCCAACGACTAAACCAATTTGTCCAAGAAGTGCCCTGAAAATAGCTATAAGAAGGGGAATTACAGAAAATATTCCCAGATGTATCAATCCGGAAGCACTTGTTGGATACAGGAATATATCTATAAGCCATGGCAGTTTACGCTGGCCTGTGACATCAGTTTCATCCGTAGCTGATTCTTCTTCGGATCCAGATTCCTGTTCAATAGCTTTTTTTACTGTGTCGAATTTGCTGACAGGCTCATCCTTAAGCTTATATTCTTCGGGGACTTCAAGGAGAGTCAGGCCCGCATCGTTGCCCGCCAGATGTGGGGTCATATCGACAGAGTCATTATGCTTTGGTTTATAAACAGGTCTTTTGACTGCCGGTATAACAATTGGACTTTTGCACTTAGGGCAATGTCCTCTTTTGCCTGAATGAATCCTGGGAACGCTTATTTTCTGGCCGCAGCTCTTGCAGCGAAATTCAAGGGTTGCCGACTTATCCGGCACAATAAAAAAGTTACCGCATCTGGTACATTTAGTCCGCTTACCTGCGTTCTCGTCTCGAACGCTCATTTTCTGTCCACAGTGTTCGCAGCAAAACCGAATCATAAATGATTCTCGACCTTAATGAAAATGCGATAGTACTGTTCTATCAGAAAAGACGCTTTAAAGCTGTTTTTCTTCAGTGGAAATTACCCGATGCTTATTTTTCCCGGAAAAGTGGAATAGACCGACGTTTAGGTACTCAATTTTTCCTTGATTATTTCGGTGGCCCGGGTGAGAGCATCATCTATTTTTTCGGGATTTTTACCACCGGCCTGTGCCATTTGCGGCCGTCCGCCGCCGCCACCGTCCACGATAGGCGCGATGTTTTTAACTATGTCACCTGCGCTGAGGCCTCTTTCAATGAGATCGTTGGTCATACCCGACAGAAGTGTCACCTTACCATCCTCATCAAATCCCAAAACTATAGCTGCGGATTTAGCCTTCTTTTTAAGCATATCAATCGCTTCTCGTGCCTGTTCGATCGAGGCTGTAGAGAGCCGGCCAGCAATTATGGAGGAATCACCGATTTTTACGCACTTCTCAAGTAGCTCTCGTGCCTGGCTCATTACATCGGAGCCTGATGCTCTGGAGGCTTTTTTGAGCTTCTTGGACAGTTCCTTGTTATCCTTTATCAACTGGCCGATCCGATCGATTAAACCATCGGAGGGGACCTTCAGAATTAATGAAAGCTCATCAACTATGCCACTTGCCTTTTCGAGGTAGTTGTTAAGTTCCTGGCCTGTCAGCGCGGTAATCCTGCGCACTCCGGCTGATATGCTTTCTTCTTTTATGATTTTAAAACCGCCGATAGAACCGAGCTTGTCGACATGCGTTCCGCCACAAAATTCCTTACTGAACGCCTCTTCAATCCGGGCATCGCTTCCGGCGCCAACCGCCACCACTCGCACCTCACTGCCGTACTTTTCACCGAACAATGCCATCGCACCTAATTGTTGTGCCTTGTCCCTGGGCAATACCGTCCAAGCCACCGGCAGGTCATCGATTATTTTTTCTTTGACCAATTCCTCGACTTGTTTTAATTGCTCAGCTGTGAGCGCCTTTGGGTAAGTAAAGTCAAATCTCAGATAATCCGGGCCGACGTAACTTCCCTGCTGGGCGACCGATTTGCCCAGAGTTTCCTGCAACGCCCATTGAAGTAGATGTGTTGCAGTGTGATTTTTCTTAATCGCGGTCCTGTCCTTACTTACTATTACCATGACGTTCTGATTAACATCGAACGAGCCCTCGACAACTTTGCCTCGATGAACTACACAATTGGCTACTTTTGTAGTTTCTTCAACTATGAAGCGGGCATCCTCAGATTCGATAATTCCGCAGTCACCTACCTGGCCTCCCGCTTCGGCATAGAAACAGGTCTTATCGAGAATCAGGCCGACTTCGGCATCAGTTTGAACCAGACCTTTGTTTTTGAAACCTTCTTTATCGATCCACCCGACGATTTTACTATCACAACTATCAGCGTGATACTTATGGACATCTTCGGTTACCGGCAGTTCCGTATCGGTCAGTGCCGTCATGATGGAATCGCTTTTTTGTGCCGACCTTGCGCGCTCTCTCTGTTCTTCCATCAGCTCGGAAAATTGAGCAGTATCGACCTTCAGATTCCGCTCCTTGGCCATAAGCTCGGTCAAATCAAGCGGAAAACCATAAGTATCATAGAGCTGGAAAGCATCATCGCCGCTGATGGTTTTGTCCTTCGATTTTTGTGCCCGCTTGGCGGCGGTACCGAATATTTCGAGGCCCCGGTCGAGCGTCCTTCCGAAACTTGCCTCTTCAGACTCGATGACCGTTGAGACGTAATCGGCCCTTTCCTTAATTTCGCCAAAAGCCTCACCCAGATAATCCACGATTACCGGCACAAGTTTATAAAGAAACGGCTCATGCATTCCCAATTCCCTGCCGAACCTCGAAGCCCGGCGAAGTATTCTGCGAATTACGTATCCTCTGCCTTCATTCGAGGGCGTCGCTCCGTCGGTTATCGCAAAAACAAGCGAACGAATATGGTCGGCAATGACTCTGAATGCGTTGTCGGTTTTATTGCCTAATTGAGCAGTATATTTATGACCTGTAATTTCAGCGGTGTAATCGATTATAGGCATAAATAAATCGGTGTCGTAGTTGCTCTTTTTATTTTGCAGTACTGAAACGATTCTTTCCAGGCCCGCACCGGTGTCAACGTATTTCGCCGAAAGCGGCAACAACCTGCCGTCGGGGTGACGATTGAATTGTATGAACACAAGGTTCCACAACTCAATATATCTTGCGCAACCGCTGTTTACACGACATTCATGGCCGGGGACATCCTGCATATCGCATCTGTCCGGCCCGAGGTCGATATGTATTTCACTGCATGGCCCGCAGGGACCTGTCTCGCCCATCTCCCAAAAATTATCTTTTTTACCGAACGCAAGGACCCTCTCAGGGGGTATGGGTGTCACCTTGGTCCAAAGCTTGGCGGCTTCATCATCTGCAGGAAGGCCTTCGGCCTGGTCACCGGCAAAAACAGTCGCCCATAAACGGTCCGGCTCAATCCGCCATACTTTTGTAAGCAGCTCCCACGCCCATTCAATCGCTTCGTCTTTAAAATAATCACCAAACGACCAATTGCCCAACATCTCAAAAAATGTGTGGTGATATGTGTCCTTGCCAACCTGTTCGAGGTCGTTGTGCTTGCCGCTTACGCGCAGACATTTCTGGCTGTTGACCACCCGCGGATATTCAGGAGAAACAAGCCCGAGGAAAATATCCTTGAACTGGTTCATACCTGCATTGGCAAAGAGCAGGGTATCGTCGTCCATGGGCACAATAGACGAGCTCGGCACGAACTCGTGACTTTTGTCCCTGAAAAAAACAATAAATTCGCTTCTAATCTGCTTTGCGCTTCTCATCTGATTTTTTATATCCTGCTTTACGAAATTAAACAAGGCCTTTGGCGACGAGGATTTTGCCCTTTATCTCTTCGCACAGGTCTTTGTTTTCTACCATGAATTTTTTGGCATTTTCCCTGCCCTGACCCAGGCGCATGCTTCCATAGTTCATCCAGGCACCGCTTTTTTCAACAACCTCGCAACCAACCGCCAAATCGAGCAAATCGCCCTCGTAGCTGATTCCGCTGTCGAACATAATATCGAATTCGGAGTCACGGAAGGGCGGTGCGATTTTATTTTTTACCACTCTGGCCCTGACCCTGGAACCGATGGCACCGGTGCTGTCCTTGATAGTCGTTATTCTTCTAAGGTCGATTCGGACGGAACTATAAAACTTCAGGGCCCTTCCACCTGTGGTGGTCTCCGGATTGCCGAACATCACACCGATTTTCATACGAATCTGATTTATGAAGATAAGAGAGGTCTTGCTCTTGTTAATTATGCTTGTCAGCTTTCGCATTGCCTGGCTCATCAATCTCGCCTGCAGGCCCATGTGTGTGTCACCCATCTCGCCTTCAATCTCGGCCTTGGGCGTCAGGGCCGCGACGGAATCAACGACGATGACATCCACCGAATTGGAGCTGATTAACATTTCAGTAATCTCCAGCGCCTGCTCGCCCGTATCGGGCTGGCTGACCAGCAGACCGCTGACATCGACACCAAGTCTTTTTGCCCATGTTGTATCCAGCGCGTGTTCGGCATCGATAAAGGCGGCTGTGCCACCGGTACGTTGTGCGTTGGCGATGATATGCAGTGCAAGAGTTGTCTTTCCGGACGATTCCGGGCCGAACATTTCGGTGACTCTGCCGCGGGGAACCCCCGCTCCGCCGAGAGCAATATCCAGTGACAACGAGCCCGTGCTTATGCCCTCGATTTTTGCATACTTGTTTTCATCCATCCGCATGATAGAGCCCTGGCCGTACTGCTTCTCGATCTGTGCAATCACACGCTGCAGGGCATCTTCTTTGCCGGTTGCCTGAGGTTTTAAACGCTCTACTTTACCTTTAGATTTACGCTCTGAGGTTTTTTGCTGTGATGATATTTTCGCCATTTTCTCATCTCTCCTTTCCCGCAAAATGTTAAGTTAAAATTCAAATAACTATAAGTCCAAATTCAGTTTCACTTTTTGTATTGATCTATTGTAATTCGTAATTTCCCAACACCATATAAACGGGACCGCTGGATGTTAGCTCGCTCTGATAAACACAGAGTGAATCAGCCGGCATAGCGCCAAGCTTGTAATCCTTGTATTCTTCCGTCAGCCGTGCCAGTTTGACGCCGGCTCCGGAGTTTCTAACGCGGCACAGCGTCAGGTGCCCGGAAAACTTTCTGGTCTCCGGCGGCCTACCTGCCGAAGCTAAACTTTGCTCAAGGTTTTCCTGTAATTGTAACAAATTTTTACTGTCCTGTCCCGCGCCAACCCATAAGACTCTCGCACTTCTACCGCCAAAAAAGCCAACGGTCTCTACATCGATATTGAATCTTTTATGCCGACTGGCAACCTCTTTTGTTATATTGCAGACGTCGACCATCTGGACATCATTAATCTCGCCCAGAAACTTCAGCGTCAGATGCATTATTTTGGGATTTACCCACTTGGCATCGCTTTTTTTGATGTCCACTTTGTCGAGCATTTCGCTCTGCAGCTTAGCCAGGCCCTTTCTGACAGCCTGGTCAATATCTATAGCTATAAATACACGCATCTGCCCTCGAAAAATTAAAATCTCGTCAACTTCCTCAGGACTTCAAACCTGTTTTCGATATCTGATTTGCTAATCGAGTCCAGTCCTTTGAGCGAAAAATCAGCAATTGTAAATGATGCCGTAACAGTACCGTATGCAGTCGCAGTTTTCAACGTCTCAAAATCGGCATTTCCTTTTTGTGCCAGATAGCCCATGAAACCACCTGCGAAGCTGTCACCGGCACCGGTGGGATCGTTGACACCCTCGGCCGGGTAGGCAGGTAGCACAAATTTCTCTCCGTCGGCGCTGCACAACAACGAGCCTGATCCACCTTTTTTTACAACAACTACACCCGGGCCCATATCAAGAATCATCTTTGCGGCTTTTATCAAGTTCTGTTCACAGGCAAGCAGTCGGGCTTCGTCTTCATTAATTATCAGGCAGTCGGTTTTTTTTAGCAGCAATTTAAGATCTTTGGTGTGCTCCTGAATCCAGCAGTTCATTGTATCGGCGGCAACAAAAACAGGCTCGCGTATTTGCTCAAGCAGTTCAAGCTGAAGTTTCGGCGCCGTATTGGCAAGGAACACGAATTTGCTGTCCCTGAACGACTCCGGCACTTTAGGCGGCGCTTCGGCGAGGACATTAAGTTCGAGACGGTCGGTTGTCCTCTGGTCCATATCTTCGTGATACGTGCCGGTCCAGCGGAAAGTTTTGCTCCTGGCTCGGACTTCAAGGCCGGCAAGGTCAACGTTCCTACCGGCAAAAACCTGCTTCAAATCAAAGGGACAGTCCGAGCCGATAACGCCTACGAACCTAACCGGTGAAAAGAAACTGGCTGCCATACTAAAATAAACCGCCGAACCGCCCAAACAATCCTCGCTGACGCCATAAGGCGTCTTGACCGTATCAATTCCAATCGAACCTGTGACTAATAGTGACACTTAAGCCCCTCCTGTGGTGGTTTGACTTCTAACAATTTTTATCGTTCGGTCGATCCGGGCCAATGTTCTTTCTTTAGTAAGCATTTGCACGGAATCGAAGATAGGCATGCTTATTGTGCCGCCACAGATCGCGACACGCAAAGGCTGAGCAACCTTTCCCAAACCGACCTGTTTTTCTTCGGCTAAGCCGCGCAGCATATCTTCGATGGCCTGCTCCGAAAGCTCATCCATCGCGGCAAGTTTGTCGCGAACGATCGCCAAAAAAGCCAGACCGTCACTTTTGAGCAGAACTTTCTTAACAGCCTTGTCATCATACTCGATTCCGTCATCGCCCAGAAAGAGAAATCTGCTCTTGCGTTCGATATCCGCCAGGGTCCGAGCGCCCTCGCACAACTTAATAATTCTTAAAAGAAGTTTATTATCAGCGGAAATGATAGGCGAGCCGACTTCTTTAAGGTAACCCTTAAAATGCAGAAGAAGTTTTTCGGCCGGCGTCATCTTTATATGCTCAGTGTTAAAGGCAAGCAGCTTCTGGCGGTCGAATAAGCTGTTCGATTTCGTCAGGCGGGAAATGTCGAAAGCCTCAATCAGTTCGTCAACTCTCATAATCTCGCGGTCATCGCCGGGATTCCAGCCTAAAAGGGCGAGAAAATTGACCATTGTCTCCGGCAGGTAGCCGCTTTTGAAAAAATCGACGATATTGATTTCCGGCAGCGGCACTTTCAGATATTCAGCCATTGCGTCTATCACAGGCATATCAGGTGTGCTCATGCCCTTGATAAAAGCATCAAGTTCTTCACGGGGAATGTTACACTTGCCGGCAAGAGCGTCAAAATCTATATCCTGCATCGCCTTAATCGCTTTGCGTAAGACCGTCGGCCGTTCCCGCTTGGAGAGTTTTCCGCCGGTGTCACTAATAGTCACGGACATGTGGGCATACTTCGGCAATTCACCGAAATCCAGGGCCTCCCACAAAGCCTGCTGGGCGGGTGTATTATTGAGATGTTCCTGCCCGCGAATTATGTGCGTCACCTTCATCAAATAATCATCGACTACACATGCAAAGTTATAGGTTGGAAAACCATCGCTTTTCTGGATAATAAAATCGCCAATCTCTACAGCGGCGAAAGTAATCTCACCACGTACCATATCCTGAACCACGATAGGCTTATCCTGTGAGACGGCAAAACGAACCGTTACAGACCGGCCTTCAGTCCGGGCCCTTTCTGCATCTGCTGTGCTGGGGAAATCTTTGGGTCGAGCATAGTTCAAGGTATTTTTCTTAGCTTCGGCTTCTTTACGAAGGGCGTCAAGCTCCTCGGATGTATCGAAACAATAATAGGCTTTCTGCTCGTCCAGCAGTTTCCTGATATATTTATCGTATTTGCCTTTGCGTTGGGATTGCAGATACGGCCCGTTAGGTCCATCAATCTCTGGCCCTTCATCCCACTGGATTCCGAGCCATTTCAAATCATTCATGACCTGCTGAGCGGCGGTCGGTGTGTTTCGCTTCTGGTCGGTATCCTCTATGCGCAGGATGAACGTCCCGCCGTTCCTTCGTGCCAAGAGCCAGTTAAAAAGGGCGGTCCGGGCACCGCCGACATGTAAATATCCCGTCGGAGAGGGTGCAAATCGCGTTACTACCTTCTCAGGCATTGTGAATCGTTCCTTGTTAGTTGATACATGCAAAACTGATAGGTTAATCTCCGTACGGGATATTGTCAAGAACAGCATTCCATACTAAGCAAATATTGAAGCCGTATAACGAATTAAATCTCCGGGGGCACAGAAATGTATACATCACGTAAGCTGCTGTAAAATAAACTACTTAAGCAGCCACTGATGAAGGAACGCCGCAAAGACCCAGACTGCAAAACTTGCACACAGCACAATCCACAAAGGCAGTTGTTTCTGGAAACACACGAAAGCCACAAGGAAGAAAAGAATACTCGGCACAATCCCCCACAATGCCCCCTTGGTATAAGCAGTCATCAGAGCTGAATCGCCGTGATGATCGGAATACAACCAGAGCATTACTAACAGCCCGGTCAAAGGCATTACTGCAATCAAGCCCGCTAACTTCGGCAGCCTGATACCTATCCGAGTACAGAAGACTATAATGCAGACACTGATTAATAATTTGATGATGAACTGCACACCAAACCGCCACTTTTTGTTACACTCACTACCGGTCCACCGTCTATTTAATGAAGCGGATACTCAACGGATAGCGATATGCTTCTCCACGACTGGTCTTAATCGCAGCCAAGATACAGAAAATTAAGTCCACAACCCATACCACAATAGCGAGAATAACACCTATGCATAAAATAGAAAGGATCCCTGAAACAACCATAGCAATTAAAACGGTGAGCTGAAAATTCAGCGCCTCTTTGCCCTGATCGTCAACAAACGGAGCATCATCTTTCTTTATAAGCCAGATAATCAGCGGCCCCAGGAAACCGGTAAAGATAGCCAACAAGTGACACAACATAGCCATATTCTTATCATCTTTGCTGATTTCGGGCTGCTCCATGCCAACAGGTTGTTCTGCACTGACATTTTGCTCGGCTGGGGTTTCGTTTGTTTCTGCCATAGTTAAACTCCCTTTTACTTAACAAATCATCCTCATTTGACAAACCGGTACTTATTATGAATTATGACCGACACAATCGTCAAGGGCAAAATACCGTATAGTGACGCGTTTTCGGAAAAACACGCAAAACGGCCTTTATTTCGCAGGTTTCCTGTTATCCCGGCAGAATTTACCCATCAGCCCCATCGCTTCGCTCATTTTTTCTGCGGAGCCATCCATCTTGGCGTAGGCATCGACCATTTTCATTAATTCCGGATCCGGCTCAACCATTCCATAGTGATGAGCCACATTAATAATCCCGGCATCAAGGCCATACTCCATCGCCTTCGCAACATAGGCCCTACAGATACCAATCCTGCGGCCCGGCAGATCGCGGACAGAGTTACTGACTCCAAGCGAACAGTGCACACCTTTCATTTTCGGGTCGTTTATAATCCTTTTTATCGTCTCGAATGCGCGGTATGTGTACCCGGGGACATCCGGCTCCATCGGCATATCTATCGCCAATGGAAATACTGTGCTGTCAAAGTAAATATCGCCAGGTTTGAAACCATATTCGCCGACCGCTTTTTCAAACAACCGTTGTGCCAGGGAATAAAGCTCATCAACCGAATGCGAGCCGCCCGGACCGGTAGCCGCCTCTTCGCTTACCAGCAGTCCTATGAAAGCGAAATCATAATCCTTTTTAAGCGGCAGCATCTCATCGGCCGTATAAACTTTTATCGAATTTATCAGCGGCTTTTTGACTTGCTTGTCGGTATTGTACCATTGCTTCATGCCGGCTTTCAATACTTCGTCATTACTGCTGTCGATACAAACAGGTATATCACCGCCCCATTTTTGTACCAGCTTGACATATTCGACCATCATATCGACCGCCACCTGAGGATCGTTTTCTCCGAAGGAATCGAGATTTACCGCTATATAATCGGCTCCATCGGCAGCCTGTGATTCAATCAGAGCTATGATATAATTCAAAGGCCCGCTTTCCTCGGAATAGGCACCGGGACCAAGCTCACTTAACTGCTTCATTATCTTACCGGTCTTCGAAATTGAAGCGTGGATAGATTCACCAATGCTAATCAAGGCATTCTTCATCGTGTGGTCCTTCCCAAAGAGATAATTCAAAATCGAAGCAGTATGCTCCAAAGCGGGATTTCTGGGTTTATTTATTATAGCTCTGAGCTTTTCAATACCACCCGCTTCTGCAGCCGCTGCCTCGTAAATCAGCTCGCCAATACAAACACGGTCGAGATTATTGCCACATCGACCATCAACGGTCGCGTCACCACACGGTGCATTATCCATTGATTTTTCGCAGCCCCCAACCGTACATAGGCCAAAATTCTCCGGCAGGAAACAATCGCCGCATTCTTCACAATCGAAAAGAAGATACTTCATGGATTTCTCTGAAGCGTTGAATAAACTGTAAACAAATCCTTTTTCTTTCTCCGCTCCTAAAAAAGACATTGTTTTTCTAAATGCATGAAAACCCCTATAGTCGGGATCGAGAATAGAACGATGGAAAAAATTGAAAAACCTCTGTTTAAATTTCTTGCGAACTCCTGGTGGTTGCACCATCTTACCGTTCTGATCGTACAAATAAAACGGATCCTTTGCCGGCCAGTGAAGATTGTCCTTGTATTTTTCCCATTCGGGACCAATTTCAGCCGCCCGCTCAAGTATCCTAATAAACATCTTATAGTCATGAACGCCGCCTATATCGACACCGGCTGCACCGAGGGATTTATACATAGCAACCTGCTGGGCCGCTCGTTCAAGATGGTCGTCTATCTGCTCGGAATAAATCCTGGCCAGGAATTCGTCGCTGACAAAACAGCCGGGCAGTTTAATATCATGCATAAGACGGGGAGCAGGCGTCATAGTGCTGAGAAAATAAACGTTGCCGATAACAGGTACATCCAGTCCACGCTCATCCATATACCTGAACAGCTCAAGAGATTTCCTCCAGTCCCAGCCGACCTGCGTGATAAGGAACTGAGCACCACAGGCAATCTTTTTCTCCATTTTATAATATTGCTGAATCTGTGAGGCTACAGTGTACTTGAAAGGCGAGACGGCCGCGCCGGGAAAGAATTGGTGCACTTTATCCAACGCATCCGGTCTTGCCTTAATATAAGATTCGTTGTTCATACTCCTTACTAACTGCAGCAATCCAATCGAATCCAATTCGAAGACGCCTTTTGCCTTGATAGGCTTATCGCCAGTCATCACAAGAATGTTCCCTATGCCGGCATTGCGATACCCGGCAAGCAAACTCACTATACCATCAGTATTATTATCCTTGCAGGTAACGTGCGGAAGAACGCTTAACTGGCCCAGAAGGTCTTTTGACATAAGCAGATTTATGACGTCGGACGGTCGTATGTTAGCTACTCCACCAGGATTCTGAGGTAATGTAATACCGACAAAATCAAAATCCTTCGGTACCAGAGAGCTGTCGGCTGAATTGTGAGATATGAGAAATTTTTCCATTGGGCCGTAGTTAAATCCCGGTCCACCCGTCAATTCCGCACAAACAATAAAGTTTGACCTTTTCCGTAGTTCTTCCTTAAATTTATCGTGCTCCATCTATGATTACTCTGTATTAATTGTTACCCTTTACCATATAATCATGAAAACAAAGAATCCGAAAAAGATAACAAATATTTCATACAACTGCCACTCTATTCATTACCTTAATTAGTAAATACTTATAGATTCGAAACCTCTATCGCGCAGAATAATTTTTTCAGCAGCCACCGACATGAGTTTATGTAGATATCAACGCTTTGTGGATAAGCTGTTGATAACTTATCCTTTTTTACCTAACAATCTCCCCCTTATGTTGTAGATATACTCCAAATATTTATGTAAGCATTTTTTGCCTTTTATCATCAAATACACTTATTTCCTTTTTAAGGCTTAAAGCACTTCCTTCAAAGGACTTACATCAACATAGTAAGCCTCAACATTAATATGTCTTTACCATCCCGTGTAAGGACTATATATTTGCCTATATTAACAATTTATTAAAAGCCCTAACTTCACATATTCCCCTTAGTGGATAATTGGTTAACAACCATCCTACACGAATAATACAACAGCCGATTATTAATTTTTCGAACCACCCCTAAGAAGAGCTATTTTTTCTTTCATGGCCTTACAGGCTGCTTTCGGGTCTCCGGCTTCTATCACGGCTGAGCACACAGAAACACACTCTGCGCCTGCACTTATGACTTTATCAACATTACCCAATGTTATTCCACCAATTGCTACGTGACCAATACCACTATCAACAAGGATTTGTTTGGCCTGCCTGACATACTCCAGGCCAGCTGGCTGGGACATTGGTTTTGTTTTTGTAGCAAAGACAGGGCCAAGGCTTACATATGTCGGGCACTCATCGCAGGCCGCGCGAAGTTGACTTAGTGAGTGCGTACTTTTTCCTATAATCAACGGAGTTAACTGGAGCCTTTGAGCACATTCAATAGGCAAATCATTCTGGCCCAAATGAACACCGTCGGCACCAGACCCAATCGCAATGTCAACACGATCATTTACAATACTAAGGACGCCTGCATCTTTGCTTATCTTCACAAACTCGACCGCAGTGGAAAATAGTTTGTCATCCTCCATTGCCTTGGCACGTAGTTGAATGCAATCGGCACCACCTGCTGCACACTTGCACGTCAAAGAAGTAATCTCTCCCGGAAGCTCGCTGGAAATAACTATGTAAAGGCTGACACGCTTGAATTTTTCCGCAGGCTCGCTGAAAAGAAAAATATCCTTTTCAAGCGTATAAGCGTCGTATCGAATGGCTTCAATTGTCTTGGCAACAGATCTATTTAGAGTTTGCGTAGCTTCAGCAAGCGAACGCAGCGCCTCGGTTAGGCGCTTGCATCCGGCTGTTAAACATTCATTAAGATCAACGCGCGTAAGCTGGTTTTGAACAATATCGCCAATTCCAACATCGTTATCAGTATCTCTACACGATAGTAATCGGCCCGTATCCAATTGTCTAACAGCACGCGAAAGACGGTGTCTTAATTCTTTGGCTCTTCCGCATAACAAAGTAGAATTCAATGCAAATCTGCAATAATCCTCTATTACACGAATAGCTTCGCGTGCTCTGTTAAAGTTTGCATCGATGATTCTATAGATAGCTCGTTCCATAAAAAAGAAAATTATATGATGTAAAAGTCAAAAAGAGTAGTGAATTAAAATTTTGAGGATTGATAACAGATTAAATATATTTCTCAGGGCGACTACCGAATAACTTTATTCTGACAACAGAATATGTAAAAAAAATGGAGTCGTCCTCCTCCGAAACGACCCCGGTGAAAAAAGATATTTTGACCAAAACAAACTCTTTTCCTATGTTTGCTTCGATTTTTCCCAAAACCGGGCGGACACCTCCTCCTCCGGAACGTGTTTAGGCCGTCCGCCCAATATATCAACCCGTTAAGGATAAATAAGATTTTAACGCAAAAAATATGCCAACAAAATGGACAATGACAGAATCCCTTTTTGAAATGGTTTATATCCCACTGATAAGAAACGGCTTATGTGCACAAATACTGGCATAATGATATTAACTATAGACAACGCATTTTAACGCTGTGTTTTTTTTATTAAACACCTCAAGCCCATAGACAATTCTTATTTTACATATTTAAGGCAAAAAAAAGATGATAGGTAAGGTATTTGTATTTATGTTTACAAAAAGCAACGGTGTGTTATAAAAAAAGAACGTTTGAATATTAGATTTGAACTCCTAAAAGGATTTTATACCACTCCATTCATCGCCGACTATCGGCATCGTTGTCCCTTTTGGACTCTTGCACCAATTTCGCCGAAGATACTCTCTGGGTCCAACGACAATTCCATTTATCAAAAAGCACCTTAGTTCCACTTTGTTTCTGATCAATTTGAAAAATGGTGTTTTTGCGCCATTTAACAATATCATCAGATATACTCTTAGCCTGCGTTTCAGAAACCTCCGATCTTGCCAGCTCTCGCGGGTCGACACCAAGGTCATATATATAAGCTATCTTATACGTGGGATCATATATATATTTTCGACTACCCTGAATATAGCCTGCCGGGCCTTCCTGCATCCAACCAGAAAAAAAGATTCTCCGATTTTTATCAACAGGCTCCAAAACATTAGCGCCATCAAAGCCCGCTGTTTCTATATCAAATCCCAAGAGGCCAAGCAAAGTTGGAGTTAAATCAACAGAACTAACATATTGTGTCACTTTCGTTCGCGGCTCTATTAGTAATGGCGCTCTTATGCAAAAGGGTACACGAAGTACTTCATCAAAAGGTATTCTTTCATGCCCAAGCAGGCCGTGTTCACCAAACGCCTCTCCATGATCCCCAATCACACAGAATATTGTTTCGTCTGAAAGATTTAGTTTCTTTAACTTAACATCCATAGCTGCTAAGAATCTATCCGTGTATGAAATTGCCTGTTTATATCGACTGACAGGCTCTTTCTCCGGCGTTCCAAACCACTCAGGTATCTCATAGGGATCATGTGTTACTGAGCAGAGTACAGTGAGGAAAAAAGGACGTTTATCTGACACTATCCATTCTGCAATTGGCTGCAACATCGAGAATTCGTCACATCCTAAATAACCAACAAAACAATTTGGATCATTTAAATCGTCTCTGGACCAAAACTTTTGATAGCCAAGGTTGTATACTAATCCAGGACGACACTCGAAATCACCCTTAGCAGACTGAAAAAACGCCGTCTTATAATCCAATCTATCACCGAGAATCGCAGCCAAACTTGCGTAAGGCTTCATAACGGGAACCGTCTCAGCTATGTCCTGCGAAGCGGAAGGAAAGCGACCGGTGAGCAACGCAAACAACGCCTTTGTTGTATGAGTCAACGACGAACATGTATTTGTAAACTCAACACCCTGATCTGATAAATCTTTGAGATATGGCGTTAGACCCCTTGATTCGTCGAATAACGAGGTGTACCGATATTGGACTCCTTCCAGCACAACAATTACCAAATTACGTTTAGTCAGATTACTTTTAATCGCAATTTCTAATTGGTCCTGCGAAGGAATCGTGCGTTCCGGATTTGGTATAGGACTGTAATCTCGAACCAAAAGGCTCATCACAGCTTTAATTTGAGCGTTGTATTGCATCCCCGCCGATGCCGCCTGTGGTGAGCGACGCTGAGGTAAAGTTGAGCGAACTATAAGTATCGTTAAAACAAAAGCGAGGCATACTACAACCCTTATAAGAAAACGATGACGATTATAATTCGTCAACCTCGTCTTTGCGAGGACATAAAACAAAAAAGCCAGGGCAATAGCAGAAGGACCCAGCAGCAAAAAGGATGCTTTGGGCATCTTGATTAAATTGATCCCTATCATATAGAGAGTATTAGCCGGTGAACGAAACAACGGCAAAAGAACGCGAGGTAGTATCTGAGTCCCCGTCCTAATCAGCCATCCTGCATTCATCACAGACCAAGTACACAAAAAAGCGGCAATAATAATAGCAGTCCTTACTATCCATCTTCGCCGCCAACGAAAACACAACAGCGATAAAATCGCTTCTACAAATACAAACATTGCTATGTCAGAAAGAATCCAACTTATGTATTCGTTTTGAAGATTGTATCTTACTGCATGAAACAGTTTGACTGTCAAAGTACAAAACAAGGCGGCCAAGATAATAATGCTATATGCGCGCTCTATAAGAAAATCACGAATTGATTTCAAGGAGTGATTACATTTTTCTGTGTTGTAAGAATGTACTGGCTCTATACTCATAGCCCGTAAAGATACTAAAAGAATTTACAAATAGCAAGCTGGTTTCTGCATTGTTCAAAATGGTGGAAGGAAAGTGATAGTATATGGTGTTAACTAACATGTATTTTAATAATAATTAATATATAAAAGTATTATTAGTATTCATATGCATGGTGAAATTGTTACTTTTTTAGTAGCGGTGAAGCGCAAATTATTAAGTTGTACAAATTTATATAAGAAAAGAATATCAAGTTGCTTGTGATAAAGCTGTTGTATTATGTGTGAGGAACCTCACGTAATATCAGGTGCCTGTCTTAGAGGAGTTTTATGTTTTGTTAGTATATTAAATTTAACGTATTTATTAACAGGTTTTCCACATCGTAAGAGACTGCACAAAAAATAAAATATTTTATTTTTATATATATTGACAGGGTAGTTAATAAGGCAATAATACACACATTAACAAAAATTAAACTTATTGGAGATTATATTTATGCCTTTGGACGT
>CAZMWN010000012.1:0-25559 GCA_964569935.1 uncultured Pirellulales bacterium | reverse complement strand
GCCATCGACGAACCGGCTTTTTGAGGCACCAAACCCGCCCTTACCGCCTTTCAATTGATTATCGATTATCCCCCTTTATTAAACTTCGGCGGGACAGGTTAAAAGGCGATTAAGGACGTTTTTTTCTGGTTGTATGGGTTGTAAAGGGGGGCTGAAAATGTGCCGTTGCGGGGGGTATTAAGATTGACATCGCTTATGGTAATTGCTATAATAAAAAATGATTAAATATCTGTCTGCGTGCATTCATCGGCCGATTCGGCCGGTGTGAAAGGGCAGATTCTTAGATTATAGAATTATTCTCTTGTTCCGAAGAAAGGGAGAACTGATGAAAAGCGTTTCGTCTTTTTTATGTAAAACGTTGTTGGCCATTCTTTTTTGTGCCTTTATTTTTACCCTTATCGGCTGCTCCGCTCAACAGATGGGTGAGACATCTGCTCAAGGAGAAATAAGACACCAACGCAATTCTCGTATCAATAATCAGGAGATGATGGCCGATATTGATAAGTTTTTACTCCTCGATGAACCCAGCAAACTTACAGAGAGGAGAATACCCTGACACGCAGAAGTCAGGTTGTAGATGCACTAAAAGAAGCTTATGACATAGGCACGAGTATAGAAGGGGGGCGTAAAATTAACCTAACAATACAGGTTCTCATAATCCCGCATATCTTATCGACGATTTGAATTTCTGCCCGGTTTAGCTGTCAGCCTGTAGTTGTTTTTCCTGGATCTTTTCTTTTATGTACCTGGCTGTACGTTGAGCAGCTTCTTTCCCTAAATCAACACATCTGTGCATCCCGGAATTAAAAGATTTGACAAATTTTTCCGAGTTGAAATCTAAATGTGTTGTGTCGCCAGACTGATGAGCCTGGTTTTCAGGTGCCGGTGCCAACATATATATTGCAGTTGCAAAACCGGCAAAATAGACGATAAATAAAAAGATGAATTTTGATCTCCAGCCCTTCACTGATATTCTCCCCACCTAAAAAAGAAATATTTCTATAGGCCGGTTCCCCATCCGGCCTCATATGAATGCCTCTAATAAATACTTAGCATATAAAACATAATATGCAAAACGGAAACACAAAAACTGTGCTAAATATTATCCAAAACTTCCCTGAACGTCTTACAAACAATTGCCACCTCATCTTTGGTCAGATTATTGTAAAACGGCAGGGCGATTGTGCTTTTACATACATTTTCAGTAATGGGAAAATCGCCTTTTTCATACCCAAACCGGCGGTTCATGACGGGTTGAAGATGCACTGGTTGGAAGTAATCACTTACTTGAATGTGTCGTTCTCGCATCTGCTGTAGAATCAGGTTGCGCTGCTCTAAGGAAAATTGCTCTGCAAGCCGAACCACAAAAACAAACCAGCTCATATCACAACCGTCTTGTTCGGCCGGCACTAAAATTCGATTATCATCGGCTAACATTTCCTGGTACCATCCGGCGACCTGCCTTCGCTTGGATTTAACTTGATTTATCCTTGAAAGCTGAGCAATCCCCAGTGCGCAATTGATATCACTAAGCCTGAAGTTATAACCGAGCCTCTCGTGAGTTAGCCAGTTGTCATCTTTACTCCTTCCCTGGTTCCGGAGCGATATGCAAATATCCGCCAAATAATCATCATCGGTCAAAATCATACCTCCTTCGCCCGTAGTTATCTGCTTATTGGGATAAAAACCAAATACACTCATAGTTCCAAAGGTCCCGACTTTTTTACCATTCAATGCAGAACCCAAAGCTTCACAGCTATCTTCAATTACCGATAGATTATGTTTTTGGGCGATTTGGCATATCTTATCGAAACCGAAGGGATTGCCGAAGACTTCCACCGGCAGAATGGCTTTTGTATTTTTGGTTATTGCAGATTCTATCCTGGCCGGGTCGATGTTCAGACTTGCCGGATCGATATCGACAAAGACCGGCCGGGCACCAGCCATCATAATAGAAGTTGCAGAAGCAATGAATGTAAACGGCGTGGTAATAACTTCATCGCCCGGCTTTATCCCAAGTGCCAACATGCACAGGAATAGTCCGCTGGTCCCGCTATTGACGGCAACTGCCCTCTTTGTGCCTATGTACTTTGTGAAAGCAGATTCAAATTCCTGTAATTTTGGTCCAAGTGAGAGATTGGGACTGCGAAGTACTTCACAGACCGCTTCAATTTCCTTCTCGGTTATATCCGGTCGTGACAAGTAGATTTGCATATGAAATTCTCCTGGTCAAATAAGTAAAGGCAGAACTCATCAAATTGTACCGCTTGTAGCGGGTAAATCAAAAACTTTTTCGGTGAGCAATTTGCTGTTATAACCAAAGCGATGAAGCTTTGCATTTTTGACTGTTTCTACATAGGAGAAAAACATTTATAGGACGTATTGTTACAAAGTCCTTGGTTTATTTGCTGCTAAGAAAAGAATTGTATTTATGCGTTAAACACACCCCCATTTAAAACCGAATAATAGGATAATAACGGCAGCGAGTTCAAAAAAGGTTGTGATGGGAATCGAGAAATGGCAAAAGGAAAAAATGTACTGACGACAGGCGATGTGGCAAAGATTTGTCATGTTGCACCTCGAACAGTTTCAAAGTGGTTTGATAACGGTCAGCTAAAGGGTTATCGCATCCCCGGCAGTAAAGACAGGCGAATTCCTCTCAGTGAGCTGATGCGTTTTATGAAGGTACATAATATGCCAACTACAGGGCTTGCAGTTGGTAAAATCCGGATCTTGATAGCAGACAGCAACGATAAAGCAGCTTCGGTATTGGCCGAAACTTTAAGAAGCAAGGCCGATTATGAAGTACAAACAGTTCATACAAACTTTGAGACAGGCGCAGTTGTCCAGAAATTCGCACCACATGTCTTGCTTATAAGTCTTATGTCCGAGGGCATAGATGCCAGAGATGTGTGTAGAGGTATTCGTACCAACGAAGAATCGCAGACCATTAAGATTGTTGTACTTACCAATCGATTAAATCAATCCGAGGCTGAGGCACTGTTGCAAAAGGGATTCGACGGTTATGTTTCTTATTCCGAAGATGTCACTGAAATCGTTAAGAAGATTGAAGAAGTGACCGCAATTATTTATTAGCCGTATATATTGACCTTATGCCTATAGCTCGATGCCAATAAATAGTCAATTACATTTCTTGTTGTCTTTCAGGCCGGTTTAGTAGGCCTTCATGCCTTGCATCCATTCAGGCCAGTCGTCTTCGGTCGCACCGCCGGCTGACGTCAAGTCATTGCTCATGTCAAAGTTTTTATGCCATTTTAACGTCCATAATTCCTTCAGGTCGACCTTTCTGACTGACCAATCCAGGAATGTACTATTTATCGCCTCGTTGTGTCGGTTAAGACAAACACGCCTGATTTCGTTACTTCCGCTCATACCTGACTCTGAGCCGTCTGTTGGAGGGGGTTGATCTACTGAATGTACCCATACATCGTACCAGTAACAATCAAAAAAGACCGGTATCTTATTTGATTGAGTAATACCATATATATTTCTCCAGTAATTTATGTCCTGATCTACCCCGGCTGGTCGATTACAAAGCCATTCGTTAAAACCATAGCTGGCGTACATCCCGTCATCAAATTTACCCCAGGCACAATGTGGATTATGACCGCCTTCGGTTCGTGGTTTTATAGCCATTGGGCAGAGGCGAATCGCGTCATCTTTGTAGTATTCTCGCAATATAACCGGCCATCTATTAGCCCCTGTCTCGCTCTCTCCTCCCTCGCCAGTATGAAAACGGCCATTGTTATCATCAGCATACATCTGCCAAATAATAGCCCACTGGTGCAAGTTAGACTGGCACGCTACGGCCTTGGCCGATGTCTTAACTCGAGATAGCGCGGGCATTAAAATGGACATCAATAATGCAATGATAGCAATTACAACAAGAAGCTCAATTAAGGTAAAACCTTTATTAAAAAATCGAATCCTGTTATTTAATTTATTCATATTCGTACCCTTCCGTTCAAAGGTAAACAACTTGTGCAAATTCCGTTTCCGACTTACAGTTCAAACTGGAAAAACAATTTATAAAAATTGCCACAGGTTATTTGATCGGAGAAAAAATCCCTAACTTCAACATACCCACACCTGCATTTACGCTTGTCAATGAGCATAAACACTTAAACTTAACAAATTTTACACCAATTCCTTTAATATTATACACGTTATGCCCCGATAATCAACCTTTTTTTTGAGATAATTATAATATTTATGAGCTATGAAAAAGGGTTGTAAAACTCATTTTCTTATGAAATAATGGCCTCTATGAAGAAAATGCATAAGAAAAAAATACTCATTTCGGTCGTATTGGCCCTCATATTTGCCAACTTTGCAAAAGCAGATCTAGCAAAGCGAATAAATAATGTAGTTTCCCAATCTTTACAGCAGGGAGTCAGATTTTCCATTCATATTGTAGAAGCTGATTCCGACAGCACTGCATATGAACATAGTGCAGAAGAGCCAATGATACCGGCTTCTAATATGAAGATTATCACTACAGCCGCAGCACTGAGGTATTTAGGCGCCGATTATGATTATAAAACGAAGGTCGGGCTTTGTGGGAACACACTTGTAATCATAGGCAGTGGAGATCCTCTATTAGGCGACGAGCAAACAGATAGCAAATATGGTCGGGAAAGAGGCTGGATTTTCAAGGACATAGCAGAGGTATTAAAACACAATGGTGTGAAAAATATTGAAGATATCATCGTTGACACTGGTGTTTTTGACAATCAGTGCGTCCATCCGAGCTGGCCGATTGCCGAATTGAATAAAGATTATGCATGCGAGGTAAGCGGCTTAAATTATAATGTCAATTGCATTAAGGTAAGCGCTGAGAATATTGGCGGACGGGTGAATGTTTTAATTAAGCCTCAAACCTCTTTTATCACACTCATCAACAAGGTCAAACCAATAACCAGTGGCGATAATAAAATAGGTACCTATCGCAACCGGCACCCTAATAAACTGACCGTTTATGGCGAATGCAAAAATGAAATCGGGCCGATTGAAGTTGCAATTGAAAAACCTGCTGCTTTTTTTGGTTACCTGTTATTTGAACATTTGACAGAAGCAGGAATAAGTATAAGCGGGCAATTTACAGAAAAAATTCTGGATGACGCCAACAATTACAAGACGCTTACCGAGTACAAAACCAATATAAGAGATTGTCTGGCGCGATGTCACAAAGATAGCCTGGGACTGGTAGCGGAAGCTCTGCTTAAGACCATCGCCGCCGTCAATAATCCGGATGGGAAAAATGGTAGTTGGGATCGGGGACGAGAGCTGACTTCTGAATATCTTTTGGAGCTTGGCATCGACGAGGACCAGTTTTATATCGACGACGGCAGCGGCCTGAGCAGACAAAATGAGCTCAGTGCCAATACTCTGACAACAGTACTACTGGACATCTACAATAGTGAAAATTGGGAAATGTATAAAGATTCGCTTGCAGTAGGGGGGGTAGATGGAACGATCGCCAAATATTTCAAGGAGGAAACATACAAAGGTAAAATC
Organism: uncultured Pirellulales bacterium; assembly: GCA_964569935.1. Taxonomy (GTDB): domain Bacteria; phylum Planctomycetota; class Phycisphaerae; order Sedimentisphaerales; family Anaerobacaceae; genus JAFGPS01. Next base: position 20,021 of record CAZMWN010000012.1, on the reverse strand, counting down.
TTAGGCAAAACCGGGTATATAAGCGGCGTAAAATCGTTCTCAGGAATATGCACAACGGCGGGGGGGGACTATATATTTTCCATTCTGGCCAATGAGACTAATGGGCAAACCAGGACTGTAATTAATAATATCGCACAGGCGATTATTGATGAAGCTGCCGATACAAATTAATAATCCTTTTTAACTTTGAAAGTAGCCTTTTATAGGTATACACCTGGTCACTTTTCTACCATTCAGCTAACTCACCAAGAAGCTCCTCAACCAGGTCTTTCATCGTTACAATACCGAGAGGTTTTTCCCGACCGGCAAGACCGGATTTTGTCACTAAAAGCATTTTCTGGTTCTCCCTCTGCATATAGTTTATCGCATCGATAACAGGTGTATCCGAATCAAGCTTTCGGAGGGGCTTGACGAAACTACGCAGGTTGGTGAACTTTTGCGATAAGCCTAAAGCCTCGTATATATTTATGAATCCTATTATATTTCCCGGCTGATTTTCTATAACCGGCAGGCGCGTGAAAGCAGATTGCTTCAGAATATTTAATAGAGCCGAATTATCAGAGTTGACATCAACCATCCGGACACTATCAACAGGTATCATCACTAACCTTATACGAACATTCGATGTTTTAACCAAACGGTTTACTATGTCGGTCTGGATAGCACTGAGAATACCTTCTTCATGTGTATCCTGGAGGATTGCATGTACTGCATGCCTTTGTACAGACGTTATTACTGTTTTTGATGAAGAGACCGAGCCTGCTAATCGGGAAAAGATGGCTGATATAAATTTGAGCAAGTGTATTATACCGCACATGCTTAAAAGTTTGTGAAATGTGTACAGTATGGGTGCCATATAAGGCATAAGATAATCTGAGCGATAAAAGAAAATGTTTTTGGGTATTGATTCTGAGAAGACAAACAAAATAGGGGCGGTTAAAAGAGTCGTAATGATTTCTGCGGTGTGTTCAGTTGCAACCTTACTTAAAAATATCCCGGTGATAATACTCGTGGCAAAATAGTAGGCAAGATTGGTGCCAATTAATGTTGACAGGAGCAGCCCCGGACTATCGTGTATACATTTGCCAAGCATGATAAAAGGCAGACGTTTTTTCTCAATACCCAGCCGCAAGCGAAGCCTGCTGAGCCGATAGAGACCAGTTTCCGAGCCAGCGAAAAGGCCGGCCAACACAACAAAAAAAGCAAAAGCCAATATGAGAACAGCACTATGGATCATTAATCTGAAAAGGCTCAAAAGTTAATATTACAGTTTCTATCCGGTGCTTATGTACATTTTCTACCGTAAATTTTAAGTTCTTCAAATTCACAGTATCGCCACTTTTAGGAATTTTACCAAGAAGGGCGGTTACCATTCCGCCTATAGTTGCCTGACGTGTCTCTTCTAAATCAATACTAAAGACCTCAGACCATTCGTGGATTGCAAGATTGCCTGCCAATCTATATTCAAAAGGTCCGGTTTGCTTAATCGGCTCGATATGACTTGTAGCTTCCATCTGGCCGAACAATTCTTCTGCGATGTCCTCTAACTGAACGGAACCGGCAATACCGCCGTATTCATCCACAACTATCGCCATATCCGTTTTGGATTTACGGAAAAAATCCAGGAGGGATTCAACTGTTTTCTGCTCCGGGACAAAATGTACCTGCTGAACAATTTTGTCTAATGAAGCGGTCTCGTCGAGAAGAAGTTCCCTCAGGTGGACTACACCAATGATATTATCTATTGTCCGGACATAAACAGGAAGCTTGGTGAGATGATTATTTTGCATCTTCTCACGAGCATTATGGCTGGATTCTGTAACAGCACATGCAATCATATCCACTCGGGGCCGCATAACGTGCCGAACTTTAAGGAAACCGAGCTCGATTACTTCTGTAAAGAGTTTATTCTCATCGTCGGTGATTAATCCCTGTTTTCTGGTTGTTTCTATTAGAGTCTTGAATTCTGCTATGGTTATTGTACCCGGGCTTCTTGTCGGCCCTAAAAATAATCGCAGGATGGGCTCCAAAATAAAAAAATTAAATACAAATCCAATCGGCGTGAATATCTGTAGGCAAATAAAGACCGGCAGGGCAAAAATTATGCTGAGAGACTTTGAATTTGCATACGCTATGGATTTTGGCAGAATTTCACCGAACAGTACCAGGGCTGTAAAACTTGCAAAAGCGACAATAGCCCCGGCTATTGCACTTTGCTCATTGATTCGAACGGTTAAGACACTTGCCGCTGCATAAAACAGAACGTTTACCGTCATATTCCCAAACAAAAAGCAATTTAGCAATTGACTTGGTTTATTCAGCAGTCTTGAGGCTAAATTAGCAAGTCGATGATGAGATTCCCGCAGTTGTTTTCTTTGTCTATGTGTTAAATTGGAAAATGTAGTTTCTGCTCCGGAAAAGAAAGCTGAACAAACCAGAAGCACTAACATCAAAACGATTTGGAAAGCCTGAGCCGGCATTAGTTATTACCTGACTGAGGTTTGGGAAGAATTATTTTGAATTTACTCCCACTGGCGGGTTTTGATTCGGCCGAAATCAAACCATCGTGTCCCTCGATTACCCTTTTACAGAAGGCCAGGCCGAGCCCGGTCCCGGAACGCTCAGACGTTGAACCTTTGTTATTCTTAGTGGTAAAGAACGGATCGAATATACGTTTTAAATCAACATGTTCAATCCCATTACCCGTATCTGTTATCTCTATCTCAACTACATCGTTTTTTTCATCAGCTTCTATTGTTAAAACGCCGCCACGCGGCAGCATTGCTCGGCGCGCATTGAGAATCAGATTCATCAAAACCTGTTGAATTTGAACGGGCACGGCCCAGACCATTAAACCTTTAGGAACACGTATTTCCACGGTGATTCCATCTTTTGAAAAATCGCGACATAGACAGGCGAATACATCTTCGACCAAAGTAAGAAGCTCGGTATCTGCCATTTCCTGTGTTTTGCCATTTGCCAGAGCGAGCATGCTTTCCATAATGTTAGAGGCACGTTCACAATTTTGAGCTGTTTTTTGAAGTGCCTTTTCGGACAGTGCTTTATCGTCAAAGTTATTCAGAGCAAGAACCGCATAGTTTTTCAAGGGTGTGAGCAGATTATTGATTTCGTGTGCTATCATGTGACTAACGGTTCCCATATTGGCAAGATGTTGGAGCTGGTCGAGCTGGGATTTAAGGTCATTATTTTGCTGTTGTAGATTTTTGAGGCGCCCATGTAAACAAAGGCGTTTTTCCGTAATGCTTGCCAATTGTCTGCTCCTGTTATAAAATTAAGTAGCTCGAATACAGTTTTAGAACTTAGTTAACTAATTGGTTAAAATTATTGCTCACACGTATCTATATCGACTATTAATGTGATTTTTCTTGAACGATGCCAATAGCTCAGTTGTATATGTGGTGTAGTTTTTATAGCTATCAAACGACTCTGGCCGTGGTGGTCTAACATGCCATAATTTTGTCCATGATGACATATAATATATACAATATAATGTCCGGGTAATGAACAAACATAAGATATTAGAAGAGATTTTAGGATTATTGGAAGATAACGGTGTTAAAATCCGCGAAGAGCCGCTTGGCGGCAGCGGTGGGGGGCTTTGCTCAGTTAAAGGCCAGTGGATTTTCTTTGTCGACACACAAGCCCCGTCAGATACGATGGCGATGATTTGTGCCGAGGCAGTGCCACGAGTGGTTGATATCGAGCAAGTCTATATCAAGCCTGAAACCCGTGAATTTATCGAATATCACAGCATTAGTGAAAAGGAGTAGGTTCGAATGTCGAAAAAAATAGCAATTATGGTCGACCAGATGTACCAGGTTCTTGAAGTCTGGTATCCTTATTATCGACTTCGGGAATCGGGCTTAGAGGTAAATTTCGTAGCGAATCAGGCAAAAAAGGAATATAATTCGAAAGAAGGGTATCCCTGTATTTCTGAGGTAGCGGCAGGGCAAGCCAATGCCGATGATTATGATTGTATGGTTGTGCCCGGAGGTTTCGCGCCGGACTTTATGAGAAGAAGTCCTGATGTGATTAAATTTGCGAATGATATGGTAAACGCTGGTAAGGTTATTGCCGCTATATGTCACGGCGGCTGGCTCTTATGCAGCACAAAAATATTCAAAGGTAAAAAGGCAACCTGTTTCATGGCGATTAAAGATGATATTATAAACGCCGGCGCCGACTATGTAGATAGTGAATGTGTTGTTGATAAAAACCTGATAACATCCCGCAAGCCGGATGATTTACCAGCCTTTTGCCTGGCGATATTGAGAGCTTTGGGAAAATCTTAAAGAAAAAACCAACGGGAGCGTTTTATGAAAAAATTTGAATCTGAAAAAGGGCAGGAAAAAAAACCTGTGATTTTAGTCGTCGATGACAACCAGCAGAATCTTGAACTGCTTCAGGCGTATCTCGAGGATGTGGATTGCCGGACCATTTCTGCTCGTGATGGATTGAAAGCGTTGGATATTGTAAGTAAAAACATGCCCGATTTGATTTTACTTGACGTGATGATGCCGAAAATGAGCGGTTTTGAGGTATGTAAAAGATTAAAAAATGACCCGAAAACTGCGGAGATTCCTGTCATTATGGTAACCGCTCTTAGTGAATTCGGAGATATTGAACGTGGTATCGATTCCGGTACAGACGATTTTCTCAGTAAACCTGTGAATAAGCTCGAACTGCTGACGAGAATCAAGACTATGCTCAAACTCAAGCATTTAAGCGACAAGCTCGAACGAACCCTGGCATATCTAAGCGAGATAGAAAAACAGGCACAAATGGCAAAATCAGATTAATCATTACTATATCGGGCCGTTTTTCCGGGTATTCCGTATTGAGATCCTGGTAGTATTGTAAAATGATTCTATGAGCAGATTAAACCCGATAATCGTGTTCTAAATCGTAATAATCCGTACATCACACACAATCGCCATAACAACACAACAAAATTGAAAGAGTAGGGGGCAATCATAAAAACACTGCTTAATCGCTATGGTTTTATTGTCGATACATTTCCTAACTACAGCAGAATCCTATATATTTAACCAAAAAGCTTGAAAACAGGATGTGGGCGGTGTATGAGTCAATTACTGGAAATTCTCGGCAGGGCGATAACGGTCGATACAGCTGATTTAATATGGCATTGGCTAAATATAGTCACATTTCCCGAAGACCATGATAAAATCGGCCAATGCGGTTCGTTAAATTCAGTTCTTGAACTTATAGCCGAAAAAAAACCTTATGCAGCTACCGAGCAGCTGCGACTATACCTCTTCGAAAATCCCTCCTGCATATACGGCCGATTGGCGGCAGCAGCAATTTGCCTGAATAATAATCAACTCAACGAAGCTATAAAAGAACTGAACTCGGTCTATCTGCGTCGGCCCAATAATACAATGGCTCTTTATGCGCTTGGATACTGCTATGAAAGACTCGGCAAAGAATCTCAGGCTGTGGAATTTTATCAGGATTGCCTTAAATTTAAACAATACCTACAGCTCCCGGCCCAGCGGTTAGCTGCAATTTATTTCAAAAATGAGCAATACGAAAAAACTATTGAGCAATATCAGCTATTAAACAGTGAATATCCTGATGATATATCAACACTCATCACACTTGGGCATCTATTTATTGTTACCGGTAAATATTCCAAGGCTATTGAAACATTTAACACCGCAATCCTGATGCACCCCGATAATTTTTTCTCTCAAGACAACGATATAGACCAACTTATGGCCGAAGGACAGGTTTATGAGGCACTGGAGCAACTTGAGTCTCTATTACAGACCAATGCTGAAAGGCCTGATTTGCTTATCAAGCAGGCCGATATCCTTCGCATGATGGGTGCTACTACCGATGCAGTTTCTCAATATGAACAGGCAATTCGTATCTGCCCGGACTTTCTCGAGGCCACGATCAAGCTCGGAACACAGTATTTACAGTTGAATCAGGACCATCTTGCTGCCGAACTTTTCAATAAAGCTGTCGAGATAAATGATAAAATTGTCGACGCATATATAGGCCTGGCAATCTCACAACAGTTAGCCGGTAATACCACAGAAGCTCTTACTACATTATCACTTGCTGCTGCAATTTCGCCAAATAGTTCGTTATTATTTTCTGAGATGGCTGCCTTGCATTTCAAGCAGGGAATTAAAAACGAAAATTTATTTGTTAGCGATGTTGGTAGCATGACTTTAACGAAATCCATTATTGCAGCACATCAAAAGCAAATTTCCCTTCATCCGCAAAATCCGGATCTATATTATCGCCTTGGCATTCTTATGATGGGCATAGGTGACGAAGGTAAGGCAATTGATTCATTCATGTCCGCTTTAGGGATAAATCCTCTTTATACAAGAGCTCGTAGTAAATTAGTTGTCTGTTTATATCAAACCGGTCGTAAATCCGATGCTCAGAAATATCTTTCCGATTACAATCATCTTGACAGTGATACACTCTCGCTTCATTATCAAACAGCATTGCTCTATTGTGATAAATTAAAATTTGCATCTTCTCTTTTTAATCTTGAACGTTACATGGAAAATAATTATTCATGCCCTGATGCTTCCATGAATATTTCGATTGTTCTTCAAAATATTGGCTTATTAGACAGAGCAGATTTTATGTTGGATAACCTTTCTGATATGGCCAATCATGCTAATAGCATAAACTAGTTGTTTTTGCTGTTAATTCATCGAATTTCAAAAATAACGAAAACTTTGATTGAGTACCGTTAAAGCGACCCCTATGAAACATAACATATATTATAGGACGTTTGATATTTTGTTTTAATCCAGACTTTCTATTACAATTGATATAAAATAGGTTTGCTAAAAGGAATTAGATAAATCACGAAGCGATAAAGGCTTGCCTAAAATCTCATAATGGAGAATCGCCTTTCTTAATTCATCGGGATTTTTATAATCCAATAAAAGCTCGGTAAGATATTTTGCCTGTGTGATATCTGAAGATTTACTCAATGGTACTTCCGAAATACCTTCTAAGGCTTTGGTAGTAAATTCAGGCAGTTCCTGAAGCTTGGTATCAATTTTTTTGAGATCCTGAACATTCGGTTCAAGGGACGGTTGACTCAGAAAAAACTTAGAAAGTTTTTTCTTTTTATGATAGGGAACGGATATATCAGGTTCGGATTTAGAAATTAACTTTTGCTTGACCTCTTGGGAAGATGAACCTGCTTGACCAAGAACCTTCTCAAGTAATAATTCACTCCATTCCTTTGTTACAGATGATGGACTACGGGTTTTATCGACAGGTCGTTGTTTCTGTTTCTGTCTTTGAGCTTCATCAACTTTTGCTTTAACAACACCACGAAGTAACCAGAAAACCGCTAAAACAACGACGAATAATATATTGACCCATTTCCCTGTATCTTCATTTTGAGCAATTATAAGTTGTAAAAAAAAGTAATTCATACGTATTTGCACACAATTCCTGAAATAATGAGACAATTAGTCGTTTTACAGAGTACAAAAACAAATATTTTAAGGTTTTTATATTTTATATTTATTCCTTGGTTTTCGGTTTTGCAATGGAATCCCTCATAGAGGTATCAGCCATGATATTTTTCATTCTATAATAATCCATAACACCGAGATTGCCCTTCTTGAAAGCATCTGCCATAGCTAATGGAACCTTCGATTCGTTTTCTACGACCAGTGCACGCATTTCCTGCTCACGAGCGACCGCCATAGCACGGCGTTTTTCCGCCTCGGCTTTTGCCCTTCGCATATCGGCCTCGGCCTGGGCGGCCTGAAGTTGTGCCCCGACGTTATTGCCTACATCAACGTCAGCGATATCTATTGATAGAATCTCAAAAGCAGTTCCTGCATCAAGTCCCTTGGCTAAAACCGCCTTGGAAATCTTATCCGGATTTTCGATAACACTTTTATACGATATAGCGCTGCCGATTGTTGTAACAATTCCCTCACCTACGCGGGCTATGACAGTTTCCTCCGTAGCACCTCCAATCAACCTTTCGATGTTCGCACGGACGGTCACGCGGGCCTTTGCTTTCAACTGGATTCCGTCCTGAGCTACGGCATCGACCGTATCTCTTCCTTTTGTCGGGTCGGGGCAATCAATCACCTTGGGATTGACGCTTGTCTGGACGGCATCGAGTATATCACGACCAGCCAGGTCAATTGCAGTTGCCGTCTGCAAAGATAAATCGATACTTGCTCGATTAGCTGCGATTAAGGCGCGCACCACATTTGGAACTCGGCCGCCGGCTAAATAATGGCTTTCCAAATCTCTTGTAGTTAGTGACATGCCTGCCTGAATAGCAGTAATTTTGCTCAACACTATGGTTCTGGCATCGACTTTCCTCAGCCACATGCCGATAAGTTCGGATAATCGTACATCGGCCCGTGAGAAATATGCCTGCAGCCACAATCTGGCAAACTTAATAAAAAGCAGTACTGCAACTAAAGCAATAAAACTGATGATTGCTATAAAAATAATAGTTCCAATAGGCGGTTTATCTTGTTGGCCTAAGATAGCGTTTGTTAAATTAATCATGTTATTCCCTTTCATGAGGTTTCTTCGATTATACGAACAGTCAACTGGGTACTCTCAACATCGATAACCTTGACCCTTTTACCTTTATCAACATATCCGCTTTCTGCCACACATTCAACCCTCTGTCCAGAAAAATCGCACATGCCGACCGGTCTCAATGGTGTCAGGACAGTTCCCACAGCTCCAAGCATCTCTTTAATTTCGGACGCATCTGGTATGGCATCGCCCTGCTGCCGTTCGGGCGGGGCAAGTATTACGTTCTTACCGAATTTGGTTCTTGGAAATACTTTATAGGCGAGAACCAAAGCGGATGGTATCATTATGAGCGCAGTAATTAAACCTATCCAACCGGCGATTGAACTGTGTTGAAAAAATATCACCACACCACCGATTAAACAGGCCAGAGCCAGAATACTGATCAAGCCTCCGCTTGGCACGAATACTTCGGCTATAATTAATGCCGCACAGGCTAAATAAAGAAAAATAGCAAATACCAACCACCAATCCATTAGCTTCTTCCTAAGATTTTATTAACTCAGCTTTGACTACAACTCTATTACCGTGAATTTCAATTATTTTTACTCTGGTCCCTATGTTAAGAAAGTCACCTTCAGCAACCACATCTACGATTGCATCGCCGAATCTTACTTTTCCCGTAGGCCTGAGTGTTGAAACCACCTCACCTATATCGCCGACGTTGATGCCTGCAATTTCGCTTTCAACTGGTTTGGTCATACTAACCTGCATAGTACCGCCCCGCTTTGCAAAAGCCGGTATAAGTATCAGTCCGCTGAGGAATGGAATCTTGGGCAGATACTTTGACAGCAACCACGCCAATATAATAAATCCACCAAATCCCAATGATAGCCCTATTACTCCCTGGGTGAAATCGCTCCACTCAACTGCATTGCTTGGCCAGGGTAATTTATCCGGCGGATTCTTGATAAGCATGCCGAATAAGCCGGCGAATATACATACAATTCCCGAGAAACCTGCGATACCAAATCCGGGAAGGACAAAAAATTCGATCAGGAGAAGAATTATTCCTATAACGAATAATGCCACTTCTACCCAGTTAGCCAGGCCGATGAGGTATTTGCTGCCGATTATGATAACAAAGCATATTACCGCCACAAGACCCGGAAGTCCGAGGCCTGGTGTATTGAATTCCATATAGACGCCTAATAAGGCCAGCATAACAAGTATAGCCATAACTACCGGCGAGTTTAACCATCTAACCAACTCTTCCGACCATGTAGTTTCGAGCAACATCGGCTCACCGGCAAATCTGACACCGTCACGTTCAGCTAAAAAGTCAAGAACCCCTGAGAGGTCTTGAACAGTCGCTCGGGCGATGCCGTATTCCAGGGCTTGTGAAGCAGTCAGTGTTAAAAGCTCATCATCTTTAACAACCAACTCTTTGTTGTCCAGGTCGTATGCATTAGGGTCTTTAGGTAGTTCCTCGTTTTCAAAGAATTCAAATTCGCCGGTTTCCAGATTCTGTACCCGGAAGACTTCTATTTGCATCGTGACCATAGCTTTGAGCAGTGCCACAGGATAGCCGTTTGCTTCCGCCGCTCGGGTGAAAGCTGCACGGGTAAAACTCTCTGTTTTTTCACGTTCGACACCTTCGAGTTTGCCGCCCATCACAATCGGAGCGCAATCACCAATTGTGGTATTTTCCCGCATGATGATGTCCTGGCAGGAGACGCTTATCATTGCACCTGCCGATATCGCTTCAGTGGTCACATAGGCGACCGTATGGGCTTTGCCGCTCATTTGAGGTATATCGAGTATCAGGTATTTGGCTATATCGTCGGCAGATTGTAAAAGCCCCCCGTAGGTGCCTATTTCGTAGATCAGGTAATTCGCCCCTTCATCGAGAGCAATTTTTGTCCGGCGTTTGATGGATTTATATAGCCCATCGTCGATCATGTCCTTACAGACAATTACCGCTGCTTTTACTGCCAGCTGATCTGCTATAGTGTCGTTTGGCTCTGCAGCCATAATCCAGCCTGAGATCAGTAGCAGACAAGATAGAACAATTACAATATCTCTAAGTGAGCTTTTCATACCTGGAATTCTACCTTCGTATTGCTAATTTGACAATAGCCGGTTTTAGGATTCAGTAGATATTTTCGGCTTGATCCCCTCCCATTGCAGTCCGCCAATAATGGCCTGAGCAATATTTGTGAGGTGGTCGCCGATTTTTTCGATATTGTCAACCAGGTCGATGAATATAAGTCCTGTTTCGGCACTGCAGATGCCGCTACCCATCCGCTCGACATGGCTACGGCGAAAGTTCATTTGCATTTTATTGATTTTAGTTTCTTTGACCAAGGCCGACTTTGCCGCCTTAATGTCATCCTGTTCCAGGGCTGCTATGATATTATCAAACATCTGGTCTATCACTGTTCTAAGCTGCTCAGCTTCGTTTAATGCCGAATCACTAAAGGACAGTTTCTGGTCGATCTTTCGTTCGGCAATTTCGACGATATTAACTGCATGGTCGCCAATACGCTCAAGGTCATTAACCGTATGCAATAATACCGGCAGTTCAACCGATACCTCATCTGACAGTTGTACCTGTGACAATGCCGATAGGTACGATGTTATCTCAATCTGGAATGTGTCGATGAAATCTTCTATCTCCATGACCGAAGCCAGTTTTTTTCTGTTATCATATATAATTCCCACGACAGCGTGCTTAAGTGCTCTCTTAGCCGTCCGGGCCATGCGAATTATCTCTCGTTCGGCTTGTTCGAGAGCGATGACAGGTGTTTTGAGAAGGTGTCTCTCAAGAACAACAGGCCTGACTAGCGCCTCGCTCGGTTTTTCCGGAATTAGCTTCCAGACAATTTTTGCCAAAAGGCCTGACATCGGCAAAAATATTCCGGAGCTGATGACGTTAAAGACTGTATGTGCTATCGCAATTGATGGTGCGATTGTATTACGCCCAAGCTGCCAGGGAGATATCAAAAGGACGAAAGCCCCGAACAGACCGAAATGAACAAATGGATATGCTATCGAAGAACCCAGTACATTAAATATTGTATGTGCCCAGGCTGCTCGTTTAGCGTTACGATTTGCCTGTAATGCTGCGATCTGGGCTGTTATTGTTGTCCCAATATTGCTGCCCAGAACGAACGGTATTGAAACATTCAGAGCTGTTTGCCAATGTGTTCCGAAAGCGCCACCGATTGCCAGCAATTGAACAACCGCAATCGCTGCGGAGCTGCTTTGCAGAAGCATTGTCACCACTGCACCGGCCAAAATTGCCAGGAGTGGTTTATCTCCAAGCGAGATGAAAATTTCCTGCACTTTAGAGCTTTTTTCCAAAGGGCTGAAGGCCTCTTTCATAAAATCAAGGCCAAGAAACAATATCCCTAAACCGAGGATGATTTGCCCGATACTTTTTGTTCTTCGTGTTTTGCCTAATACATTCAGCAGGAATCCTACCCCAACGGCAGGAAGAGCATATATAGTAATCTTGAGTGCACCAATCCCGGATATCGACACCAGCCACGCCGTCGCAGTTGTCCCGACATTTGTACCGATGATTACGCTTATTGCCTGCTTCAACGTCAGAAGGCCCGCATTGATAAAGCCGATAACCATTACGGTCGTTGCTGAGCTGGATTGCACTAATGCGGTAACGCCTGCCCCGACAAGAAAAGCTATCACTGCCCTTTTTGTCATTGATTCGAGGATATTTTTAAGTTTCTGGCCGGCGACCTTTTTCAGGCCGTCCGACATCAAACCCATACCGAAGAGAAAAAGACCCAATCCCCCTACAGTCCCGAAAATCATGTCTTTAATCATATCTTTATTTTCGTAAGAACAAAAAATGCCGCTGCTTAAGCCGATATCTACTGCTGTATACCCCGGCTGCGTACTTCGAACTCTCACAACTATAACGCGCTTTTACTTGATTTTTCTACACCAGTCAAGTGAACTTTCCAAGATAACTACTGCCGGCAGGATTCACTCCTCATCAACAATTGGTTTCGATGTATCATGAATCTTAAACTCGGCTCCGTCCCATTGCAGACCACCCACAACCGACTGCGCGATATTCGTAAGGTGGTCGCCTATTTTTTCAACATTGTCCACTAAGTCGATGAATATCAGCCCACTTTCTGCACTGCAGATGCCTCCTGCCATACGACTGACGTGGCTGCGACGAAAGTCTATTTGCATTTTGTTGAGGTTATTCTCACTTACCAAAGCCGATGTTGCTGCCGCGACATCATTCTTCTCCAGGGCATTTATGATACTGTCACACATCTGCTCTACCTCGGTCTTCATTTCGGCAATCTCACCTAATGCCTTGTCACTGAACAACAGCCTCTGCTCGATCTTGCGCTCAGCTATCTCGACGATATTCTCGGCGTGATCGCCGATTCGCTCCAAATCGTTTATCGTATGCATTAGCACAGGCAGCTCGGTCGACATCTCTTCGGAAATCTCTTTTTCGGATAAAGCCGCAAGATACGACGTTATTTCATACTGGAGATTGTCGGTCACTTCCTCCGCCGTTTGCGCCGCCTCAAGCTTTCTTCTGTCGTCATCAGCTACCCCCTCGATTGCCCTTGTCACCGCCCTCTTCGCTACCCGCGCCATTCGCACCATCTCACGTCGCGCCTGTTGAACCGCCAGCTCAGGTGTCGCCAGCAGGTGACGTTCTAACACCGTCGGACGAACCATTAAGTCACTCGGCTTCTCCGGTACTAACCTGATCACAATCTTTTCCAGAATGCCGGTAAGAGGCAGGAAAAACACCGCCTCAAATAACTTTATCGTCGTATGCGCAATTGCAATAGATCCACCGACAGTCGCGGTTGTCAGCTCCCAAGGCGCGACCATACCTACCAATTTCTGAATCAACCCAATGAACCAGTAGCAGATGCACGCACCTATTACATTGAACATCGTATGAGCCCACGCCGCACGTCGTGCATAGAGATTAGCCCGTATTGCCGCAAGCTGGGCTGTTATCGTCGTGCCGATATTACTGCCTAAGATGAATGGTATCGATACCTTGAGAGCAACGTCCAAGTCGGTTCCGAACGCCCCGCTTATCGCAAGCAACTGAATGCTCGCAACAGCCGCCGAACTGCTCTGTATCATCATTGTCACGATCATCCCCGCCATTATAGCAAGGAGCGGTATACCCGCGATCTTCACGAAAAATGCGTGAGTCCTCGCGCTGTTTTCCAAACCATCAAAGGCACCCCTCATATAGTCTATCCCGATGAAAAGAATGCCGAAACCCAGGATGATTTCGCCCACGTTTTTAGCCGTTCGCGTTCGCCCGAATATCTGCAGAGCGAAACCGACCGCTATCGCAGGCAGTGCGTATGTCGTGATTTCAATATGAAATCCGGATATTGAGACCAGCCACGCCGTCGCAGTCGTCCCGATATTTGTCCCGATTATAACTGATATCGCCTGCTTCAGAGTCAACAGCCCCGCGTTCACGAATCCCACCACCATTACCGTTGAAGCGGAGCTCGATTGGATCAAGGCCGTGAGGCCTGCTCCGACAAGGCAGCCAATAACGCGATTCTTCGTCATTGATTCGAGAACACTCTTAAGCTTCTTCCCCGCTGCCTTCTTAAGACCCCCCGACATAAGGATCATGCCAAACAGAAACAGACCCAGTCCTCCTGCCACACCGAAAATCATATCCTTGATCATACTACTTCCCTGAAAAGACAGTGTGCCGAAAAAGCAAAGATAACATCTTTGTGTGCTTGTGTTCGCTTATGCATTTGAGCGTTTAGCATTTTGCGGTAGTTTTATCGGTTTTGATTTACGCGGTCAAGCTAAAAACGCAAAGCAAATAATTGAAAACTATTCCCCCTATACCAAGCTGCAAAGAATGTCGACCCCCTGCTGGATTTTATCATCACTGGTGGCGTAACTTATCCTGAAATGCGTATCTTTTTCACTAAATACATTGCCCGGGATTATAAGCACATTGTTGGCAATAGCTTTTTCCACGAATTCTGTTGCCGTTAGGCCGTTGGGTGCTTTTATAAACGCATAAAACGCCCCGCCCGGCCTGATAAGCTCAAATTTGCCCTTGAGACCTTCATAAAGCAAGTCTCTTTTCTTGCTGTACAAATCGACAAAATCGCTGACATCATAATCCATAGCCGCTATTGCCGCCTTTTGGAAAGGCGCAGGCGAACAGACAAACGTATATTGCTGTATCTTGGTCATCTGTTCGACTACATGTCTAAGCGATTCGGGAGCGGCGACATAACCCACACGCCAGCCGGTCATTGCGTAAGTCTTGCTGAATCCCCGCAGCAAAAGGGTCTTTTCATAGTAAGCAGCTATACTTGGACATGGGCCGTCGTAGCAAAATGTCTCATAAATCTCATCGGTCAGAATAAGGATATCTTTTTCTGCAGCAATTTTTGCCAGAGCTTCAATTTCCTGCTGCGAATAAACAACACCGGTCGGATTGCACGGCGAATTCAGGATAATCATTTTGGTTCTATCAGTAATAGCCCTGTCAATTTTCCCGATAGGCAAGCTGAAATCAGGATAGCTATCAATAAAAACACATTTTCCACCCAACATATTAATTAAGTGCTTATACATTACGAAGTACGGATCTGGTATAATTACCTCATCATCAGTATTAATAAGGGCCAAAAAGGCCAATAAAAGCCCCCCACTTACACCGCTGGAAACCAGTATGGCGGGATTTTTCCAGCCGAATTCATTTTGTATCTGTTCAGCGATTTTTTGTTTTAGTGTATCATCGCCTGCAGTTTGTGAATATTTATTGTGCCCTGCCTGGATAGCCTTTATCGCTTCTTCTTTGAGCTTATCAGGCACATCGAAATCCGGCTGGCCTATTGAAAAGTTCACCGGGTCCTTCAGAGAAGCCGCCAGGGCAAAAACCTTTCGAATCCCGCTTGAGTCGATTTTATCCGTTCTTTCTGCGATTATATCCTTCATCGGCCGGTATAATAACCAAGTAAACCGAATAAACCAAACTGAAAATTCCACAAAGCTTATATTTGGCCCGACATTTAAATAAAGCGGCTTTACCTACTTTGTGCATTTAAACCTTATTTTACCACTCCCCCACCGCTGGATATCGTTAATATAGGTG
Organism: uncultured Pirellulales bacterium; assembly: GCA_964569935.1. Lineage (GTDB taxonomy): Bacteria > Planctomycetota > Phycisphaerae > Sedimentisphaerales > Anaerobacaceae > JAFGPS01. The sequence goes on along the minus strand of CAZMWN010000012.1, from coordinate 4,321 downwards.
GAATAAACAATATAAAAATGGCTTAATTTTCTATGTATTTTCACTTTTTTGTTTATTTTTAATCTTGTTTGTACTATGTTAATATGGTAAAAATTGTTTTGTGGTAAAATAGGATGAGTGGGGCAATTTTCAAAATTGTCCGGCGATATCCTGAAACCACAGCGGGTTTGCCTTTTTGCCGGAGGAGGATGAGGAGAAAAAGGTTTGTATAGGCAGGCTTTGTTCTGCTTGTCAGAGTGACAAATCGAACTATGGCCGGCCCGGTTGTCATGGGCGGATTTAAAACTGGCGACTGGACCGGCTGGCAACCCGCAAAATTTTAAGAACTGTACATTAGTAAAAAGATAAAGGGCTGTCCTCCTCCCTTGACAGCCCTTTTATGATTGCATATTTCTTATAGGCTTGCCCTACTGGAGCGTCCATGTGTATTCGATATTCCCTTTGGCTTTGCCGACAGCATCGAACTCTGTGTAGGTCATTTTAATCTGTTCGAAGCTAAGCGTCACTTCCTCACAGGGGACATTCTCGCTCTGGGCAGCACCGCTGATGACATAAGAAGTTATCAATACGTTTTTAAGCTCATAAGCCAGGTATGTCACACGGCTCGTACCGAAAACCGATGCAGTCACATGGATTTCGACTGTGGGATAAATGTTTGCCGTGCAGACGGCCTCGGCCAGCTTCGGACTTGCCTTGTCGATTGTTTTAACAATTCTGATGTCATCGAATAGCGGTGCAGCTCTTCCTCTGGTCGGACCCGTATCTGTAAGCTGCAGCATGTGGGCCTGGTCGAATGCGATGACTTCGCACCAGTCTTTGTGGTCCGCGTCCTCTACTTCCCCGTCAACGCCCGCAAATTTAATGTATATGTCACTGGGTCCATTATTTATCTCGGGCACAAACTCGATGGATGGTTCGGCTGAACCGTATAGACCGTAGCCCTGTTCGTAAGGCGTTTCAGTTTCTTTCGCAGAGGTAAAATTCCGTGTGCCGGCGGCTGCAAATATAGCAAATATCAACAAACCAACCAGGGCCGATATGCTCACAATCTCATTTTTGCTGTAACGCCTGAAATTCATTACCCGCTCCCTTCATAATATGCCGGCACATTAATCGAGGTCTTTGAATGCTAATGATTTATCGGCAAAATTACCACGGATAATCAGCACAGAGATTTCTTTTTAGATCCGTCCGGCTGTACAGATTGGCCTTATTTCCGATAATAACCTATTGTCACCATATAGATTGGCTCAAGGCCTTCCCGCAGCAACAGAACCTTTCCGACAGAGGCATCATCGAAGGCCCCTACTGCGACGGAGCTAAGTCCCATAGCTTCGGCCTGAAGATGGACGTTTTGGGCGGCGTGCCCGGCCTCCATATAGACGTAACGAACGCCTCGTTTGCCGTAATGACCGGTTGTCCTGTTAAATTCGGCCGCTAAAACAAATGTCAGCGGTGCGGCCCTGATAAACTCCTGTCCCCATGCAGCCGAACAAAGCTCGTCTCGCAAATCTTCATCGGTGAGCTGTTCGAGGGCATGTCCGGCAGCCAGGTAGTGAAACAGACCTTCTGCGGTAACAATAAAAAGCTCCAGCGGATACGTCGCCCCCGCCGAAGGTGTGGTGCGGTATCTGCCGTCTGGCTCCCGGCCCTGGGCGGCCCAGGCTAACTGGCCGATTTGTTCAAGCGTCAGCGGCTCCGGCAGAAATTCCCGCCGCGACCGCCTTGATGCTATTGCCTGTTCCAGTGACATCTGGCCGATTTTTTTTGGCTTATCGAATTTTATTATTTTGTTTTCCATCTTATTTTTGATTTTTTTCAAATGATAAAAGTTGCAGGATTTCGGTTATTACTTTTTCGTTTCCATGACGAGTCAGATTAAAAAGTTTCACACCTGGATAGTTCTTTACTTCGCTAATCAGGCCGCTGCCCTTTTGTGCCACCGTGGCTAACACAGTTTTTTCAGAGGAAAAGAGCCGTCTCACCGCGGCTGTGAATTTATGCGATAGGCATTCCATCCTTCCAATTTCGTCGATAATAAATATCTTGGCATCGCTTTCGGTGTCCAGAATCGGCACTACGAATTTTTCAAAGCCGGCAACATCTACACCGTATTTTCCCACCTTAAAACGTCCCTTGATACCGACGTGAGCAAGTGTCCCGGCCGGACCATCGAGGCGTTTCCAGGAAAAGCCTTGACGTATGTCCCCATGCCGTATCTCCTTCGTATAAAAGCCCGCTACTTTCCTAGGATTCAGTTTTTTGAAAATTGTCATTACAGCAGTTGTTTTTCCGCAGCCCGGCAGGCCGGTTAACAGGATTTTATTAGATTGGCTCATAAGCTAAGGTCTTTTAGCTTTGACGAAACTTGTAATTTTTGCCGGTGTGTATGTATTTAGCACATCTGTTTTTGTCACCCAACCGCGACCGGCGGTGGCCACGCCGAAGCCGATAAGGCCAAGCTGCCAGGTGCTGTGGGCGTCGGTTCCGATGACCAGCTTGACACCCGCCTCGACGGCCATTTTACAGTGCGTGTCCTTGAGGTCCAGACGCATGGGATTGGCATTAACTTCCATAGCAGTGTGCGTCTGGGCGGCGTGTTGAATGACAGCGGCGATATCAAGGTCCATCGCCTCACGCTGGCCGATAAGTCTGCCTGTCGGGTGGGCGATGCAGTTGACATAAGGATTGTCCATCGCTTTTAGCGTGCGCTTTGTCACCTTCTGCCGGGGGCTTGCTAAGCCGGAATGAATCGATGCTATAACAAAATCCAGCTCTGCCAATAATTTGTCGTCGAAATCCATAGAGCCGTTCGCAAGGATGTCCACCTCGCATCCAGCCAGGATGGATATGCCTTTGATTTTTTCGTTGAGCTTTCGGATTTTTTTGATTTGTCCAGCCAGTTGTTTTGCCGAGAGACCGTTGGCGATTGCCGATGATTTCGAATGGTCAGTAATGCAGATGAATTTATAACCTAAATCCTTCGCCGCCTCGGCAAGTTCGGGAATTTCACATGTGCCGTCGGAGGCGGTTGTGTGCATGTGGAAATCACCCTTGATATCTTCGAATTGAATCAATTCCGGCAAAAAATGATTTTTAGCCGCTTCGACCTCGCCGCGGTCCTCGCGAAGTACCGGCTCGATATAATCCAGGCCGAGCTTTTTATAAATCTCCTCCTCTCTCCGCCCTGCTATCATCTTTTCGCCTTTGAACAAGCCGTACTCGTTCAGTTTGAGCTTTGCCTTTACGGCGATTTCCCGCAAGCGCACGTTATGCTGTTGTGAACCGGTGAAGTATTGAGCCGCGGCGCCGAAACTTTTCTGCGGCACAACTCTGACATCGACATGCACCGGCGTAGTTTGTGTTTGAATAATCGCCGAGCCTTTTGTCGAACCGGCGGCGATAACTTCACGGACAAATCCGGCATTGGTAAACGCATGTATGATTTTCCCGCCTTTTTTAGCGGCAACGAGGATGTCAACGTCACCGATAGTCTCGGCACGGCGTCGAAGCGAGCCGGCGGTCCGGATTTTATCCACGCCGGAGAGACCTTCCAGAAATCCGGTGACTATCTCCGAGGCTTCCAAAGCCTGGTCGAGGCGGATCCGACCTGTTGAAGTTTCCAGAAATGCGATACCTTCTGCGATGGCTGCCGCTTTTTTTTCACCGAAGCCCGGCAGCTCGGCGACGGAGCCGGATTCTATCGCTTTTTTCAGTTCGGCGATGCTCGTGACATTTAGTTGCTCGTAAACCGCCTTGACGCCTTTGGGTCCCACTCCGGGAATAGTGAGCAGTTCCAGAAGTGTAGACGGAATTTTTTTCAGTAATTCCTGATAGGCGGTGATTGTGCCGGTTTTGACGAATTCTTCGATTTTGGCATGGCTCGATTTGCCGATGCCGGGAAGTTCGGCTAATTCGCCGGACTCCAATAAAGCCTCGACGTCTGTCGGCAGCTCGCCGATGACCCTTGCAACTTTTTTATAGCTGTTGATGCGGAATCGGTCCTCGCCGAGTATCTCCATCACATCGGCCATCTGTTCGAAAAGCGCACTGATAATTGCATTTTTCATAAGCCTGATTATATCCGCGGTCAGGCAAAATCAAAGCGATAATTTGTATGCCAGTCAATGTAACGTGACCCGAACCGCATTCCCGAGGGGACACCTTACGGTGGGGCAATCCACAGTCCCAGGGACTCTCCCGGAAGGGACGCCTTGCGGTGGAAACTAATTACTTTGACGCTATCATAAGTGCCAATTTAGGTGCTTAAGCGAAAGTTGGATTAATGTTGTGCTTTTTTTTATTTTTCGTTGATTTTTTT
>CAZMWN010000011.1:0-25892 GCA_964569935.1 uncultured Pirellulales bacterium | reverse complement strand
AGTTATAGCCCCATGCTGCAAGCGAGCCGTCGGATCTAAGAGCAAGATTGTGGTTCTGGCCGGCTGCTATGGCAATAAAGTCGTTACCATCGGGCACATCGAAAGAACTGAAAGGTTCCCTGAAAAGAAATGTTTCGGATGCATTACTCGCAGACACATTGTAATATCCGTCTTCGAAGATATGTTTATAGGAGTTTCTGCCCCACTCTGCAAGCGAACCGTCCGACCTGATAGCAAGGCTGTGCCGTACACCGGCCGCAACTGCGATAAAAGTTCCCGAAGGAACATCCAACTGACCATAGTTATTATACCCCCATGCAACTACCGAGCCGTCTGATTTAAGGGCAAGACTGTGGTTTGTACCTCCTGCAACTTCAATAAAGTCGTTACCGGCAGGCACGTCACACTGACCATTGTTATTCCCGCCCCATGCTGCAAGTGAGCCATCGGACCTTATGGCAATGTTGTGATATGCGCCGGCTGTGATGTAAACAAAGTCTTTACCGGCAGGTACATCGCACTGGCCGTAGTAGTTCCAGCCCCAGGCTACAAGTGAGCCATCGGATTTTAGTGCGAGGTTGTGGAGACCTCCCGATGCAATGCTGATAAAATCGTTACCTGCAGGTGCATTGCAAAGGCTGTAATCATTGTAATGCCATGCTATTATTGAGCCATCGGACCTTAGGGCGAGGTTGTGATATGCTCCTGCTGCGATTTTAACAAAGTCGTTGCCATCAGGAATATTGCGTTGGCCGTAGTTGTTTCGGCCAAACGCTTCAAGATATTCGGCGAAAGCCGACTCGCAGGCACAGAAGGCAATTGCAAAGAAAAGAATTATTGCCAACTCAGATATTTTTTTTCTGTTCATCATCCTCTCCTTTTTTAAAAAGTTTGTTGATATTTTTAGCGAACCCATAACATTCAGTTAAGAGTGCAATAGAGTTCGGTGGAAATTAAGCTTATAGATATGCACATTGAAACCTCCTCTCTTTCGCATCTCGTACTGATAGCCGCCTGAACCGGGCTATAATACGATAATACCTTATTCTAACAGGAATTAACGACTCTGTAAAGCCAAAAGGAACGCCATCGATTCTTTCGGCGTATTTGATATTACTGTGAGCATCTTTGCACCTTAAATTGGCTTCGTTTTGGCTTTGTTTTTGCCTAAATTGGCTTTGAATTGGGTTTGTTTTGGCTTTGTTTTTTAGTCCATCCGGAACCGGCAATTTATCATATTATTTTGTTTTCAAAGAGCTTACGTTAAAAAACTTGTCCTGAGCGTAGTCGAAGGATTGGCTTTGTTTTGCAAAAAAACACCCCGATTTGTAGAGAACTCTCGACAATTGTCGAATAAATCATATCTGAAGGTGCAGAGGCACACAGGCACAGAGTTACACAGTTACTTTGATTCTTTACCACTTTGAATCTTTGTGCCTCAATATTACTTTTTCTGCAATTTTGCATTTCGAGGTTTGCATTTTGATTTGCCGTCCGCTACTCGCTATGAACTATTTACCCCATGAGATGGCGGCTTTTAGCCTATCTCACGGGGTGAACTATGAACAATGAACTATCCTTAGTTCGTTGCGTATTATATCCAAAATCGCCTAAAAAACAAGTCTAATCCCCATCTTTACGGAAATTGTCCTTTACTTGTGACTATAGCGTATAGGGTATGGCGTATAGGAATTCCCGGTCATTCCGACCGGAGTCCTGCAGGGACGAAGTGGAGGAATCTAATTTAATTAGATCTCTCCATTGCGCCTTCGGCTTCAGTCGAGATGACAAAAAAAGTCATCGCAAGGACACCTTAGGTGGACGAAGCAATCTTCCATTAATAACATTAACAATTGAATGCCATCCACTTCGCTCACTACGTTTGCTCAGTGGCTGCCACCCGCCGCAATTCCTCATTCAATTACCATTAGGTCAGTTCTTATAATCACAGATTTTTCAATATATCCTCAAACACTGTATTTGTTTGAGATAGAACTTTATGATTTGGAAATCTCAGTATTTCCCATTTATTTTTCTTTAAGAAATTATCTCTCTCAATATCCTCTACTACTGGTAAGCCCCCGATTATTTCATGCTGAGATCCGTCGCATTCGATATCGATTTTCTTCATTCCTAAAAGTGCAAAGTCAAGAGTGTATCTTTTGACTACCAGCTTTGGGACCAGCTTGTAGCCATGAGACTCAAAATCTACTTCTTGGAGTTTATCAAACAAGAATTTCTCAGTCGGAGTATCAAATTTTTCGAGTAAGCTAAACTCTTCAATTTTCTCTTGTTTTTTAATTTCATCATACGTTTCGACCAAGCGTTTTAGAATACAATGGTTTCCTTTATAGCAAGAATGCTGAAGGCAAAATTCTTTATCTCCAATGATGTACAAAAGGTACCTTGGGCGAGATAGAGCAACATTTAAAATCTGAGGGTAAATATTATACCATCGATCACTGTTTCCATTCCCTCGAGAAGCAAGAACCAAAGAGAATATCATTATGTCTTTTTCCGTTCCTTGAAACTTATGTGCCGTAAGAACTTCTATCCTATGCTTGTCTTTGATCTCTGAATAACTAGGCGTAGATTCCATGATTTTTTGTGCAATTGCACCTTCTTGCCTGGAATACGGTGTCACTACACCTACGGTCAAATTAGTCCCAGATATCTTCACTACAATATCGTGAAACACTTTATTCACTAAATCGACTTCTCTTTGATTTATTCGGCTTCCGCTAGGATGCTTATAAACCTCACCTTTACAATCAATCCATTGAACACCTAGGGGCAGATTGCTAGGGTATTGAGAATAGTCAAGGGAACTCATTATCTTCAAACGCTTCTCATAAAAAACTTGATTGCATAATGCAATGATTTGATCTTCTGAGCGATAATGATTGCTCAAAAGAACAGGTTTATGAACCAGAGAGTTTTCTGCTGACCTGTACAGTGAAACGTCGCAGTACCTTATTTTTGATGGGTAAATGTCCCGCTTTTCTGTCAGCCCATGCAGTTTGGCCAATCCCTCATCAATATCTCTAGTTATGCTGGCAATATGGGTCAATTGCATAGGGTCACCAACAACTATTGCTCTCTTTGCTCGATAAAGTGCCGGTGCCGCCGATGGTAGGTCAACCTGAGAAGCCTCGTCAAAAATTACGTAATCGAAGATACCAGGACTTAGAGGAAATGTCCTCCTAATTGATTTCAGTGTGCTCGACCATATTCTTAAGACACTCAGAGCATTTAAGAATGAATAGCTATCAATAACATCGTCGTTGAATCTCTTGGAATCTACCTGATGCAAGAAGGATTTTACCTTTCCAATATTCCTTCCTTTTCCAAGCATTATTTGTATGTAGATAGTCTTTACATATTTTTCCGAAGATTCGTAATAACGGTTCTCTAGCTTCCTTATTTGTCCCTCAAGTTCGAGTCTACTTGGAAATTTATTAAGTTTTCTTTTCAGTAATTTAAGTTTAACAAGTAATGAAAATCTCCTCACCAAAAAGCCAATTTTAGAGAAAAGGCCTATTTTTGTAAGAAGTTCGCTTTCATTCTGATAAAAAAAATATAAGTCTTCATATTCTTGTTCCAATCTATCTAAAACCGTTAAGGTTTCTCGGTGTGTATGAATAGTCTTCCAAAGTGCATGTATTTCTCTTATCGCCGTTTTAGCACGCATCTTTTTTCCTGAATCCAAGATTAGCTCATTGAACTTCCCTTTTAAATCCTGACGATATTCCTTTTTGCCCGTTCGTAACATCAAGTTTCGAAATTGCTCATTAAGTCTTTCATGAACAACCTCTACAGCGGCATTAGTATGACTAACCAAAAGAACTGTTCTCCCCTCAAGAAACAAGTTGATCAGTAGGTTCGAAATATATTGACTTTTTCCAGTGCCCGGTGGGCCAGTAATAACAGTTAACTTACTTTCGAATATGTCCTGTATCGCCTCCACTTGATATTCGTTGGAAGGAAAGGGAAGAATAGGTATTTTCTCGGGCCCTTTGAACGAAGGTACTTCTTCAAGAATAAACGAAAGAGCCGTCACCCCTAAATCACCTTTTCGCTTTAATTCCGACAGGTCTTGAAGCAAGTTAATGTTGTAAACTGTATTCTCACCTGCAAAAACTAAACTCTTATTGTACAGGCCTGGTATCATTCTTGTTGAAAGTCTCGTCGAATTAGTTAATCGCAGAGGGTCAATAGCTTCATTAATTTGTACTTCAACTTCTTGGCAAATGGCCTCAAGACATTTTTGCGCTACAGGCCTAACACCAGAGGGGTCACTTCTAAATAGCTTCTCTAAATATTGACTTATGTCAGCAATTTCTTCCGTGCGAAACCCAATCCTGCTGAATGCTTGGATCCCACAGGTAGGAAATTGTTCGTTTTTTTGTAACCATATTTGGCGGTCTTGGGTAACAAATTGGACCTTGATCATGAACAGCGGAGCAACACAATATTTCTGCGAGTTATCATCTAAATAAAATAGAATAGGATATCCGTAATATGCTTCTAGTCCTCTTGTAGTGATGTATTCTCGAAAAGTACAAAGCCTGTCATTTCCGGAAATCGGTACAAGGTTTTTCCTCCTATCAAAAACAAAGGGGTCAATATCAAACGGATAAAGTACTGCCTTGCTTCTGACTCTTATCGAAATATCTTTCTCTAAGATATCTTCATTTTTGATGCAATCAAACCAATATGCAATAACTTCGTTCAATTCTTTCATGCCTACGTCAAATCACTAATAATCTAAAGAACTATATATGCACTCATACAGAAATAGGATCAAATTTGGTGACACCTTATTTATTTCTCCCTTCATTGAGGTCATCGCGTATGCTACTATGCGTAGTACTTCGCTACGTAGCACGAGTCTCGCAAGGTGTTTTCCTACGGAATCGTCAAGTCTATCTTGTTTGGCATCGGTGGAATTTAGGTTATCATATTTTGGTATTTTTATCACTAAATTTTTTTGTGGAAAATGAAAAGTAGAAGATTGCCGCAGTCGCCCCTTTGGGGCTCCTTCGCAATGACGTAAAGTGTTGATGGTAATGTCAGAATTGCTGTTTGTATTTGATTAGTTTGGTGGTTTTTTTAGTTCTTCGATTTTTGGCAGGTCTTTTAGAGTGTTGAGGCCGAAGACTTCCAGGAATTTTTTTGTCGTGCCGTAGAGCATTGGTCTGCCTAAAACTTCAGCCCGGCCGACAATTTTAACCAGCCCTTTATAGCAAAGAGAGCGAATGACCTCGCCGACGGCAACACCGCGAATGGCTTCGATATCGGCACGTATGACCGGCTGTTTGTACGCGATGATGGCGAGCGTTTCCAAAGCTGCAGGACTGAGCTTGGTCTCGCTGCGGACTCGAAGTAATTGTTTGAGCCAATGGTTATAGTTGCTCAGGGTGAGCATTTGGTAACCGCCGGCGATTTGCTCTATCCTGAAAGCATTGTTATTTTCTTCGTATTTTTTGTTCAGGTTGTCTATGTGCTCACGAATTTGTTTTGTGGTTGTCTCGACGATATTAGCCAGCCGCGCCACCGTGAGAGGTTCATCGCTGGCAAATAGCACCGCTTCTATAACCGATTCGAGTGTCAGTTCGGTGTCCTGATCCAATTGTAATTGATTGGTTTGCTCATCATCCGGCATTTGCTCTTCGTCATCCGAATAGGCAGACTCGGCCTGATCCAATTGAGGCGGTACAGCTTCTTCTTCATCTAATTCCAGGCTTTCGGTGTCCGGTTCCAGAGGTTCGATAATAGAATTTTCGATGTCTGCGTTTTCGCTGAGTTCTTCTGTCATACGTTCTTCCATTTAAATGGGTCCCTGTCCTTTCTGCTAATCCTGATTATCGTCTCTTTGAGCTGTTTTTGCAATTGTTTTGCGAGCTTTTTTAGTATGAATCGTTCTGAAATACTATGGCTCAGGCAAATACAGGTCAGCCCGGCTTCTTGTGCCGCAAGGGCCTGATGATGTTTTAGTTCGCCGGTTAGATATAAATCCACATTTGCAGCTATTACCGTATTGATAATTTTGCCGCACGAGCCTGCACAAACCGCTGCTTTTTTAACAAGTTTTTTTTCGTCTCCAACCAGGCCGACGGCCTTTGCTCCTGTGATTTTTTTTATTTTGTCTATTATTTGTGCAATTCTTAAAGGTTGGGCAAGCTCTCCGATTCTGCCTAAGCCGAATTTGTTTTGTCCTGTACCACTCTGGTGCAGGATTTGGTCATTGTAAAGTTTGAAGACGTCGAAGGCCGGTGTTTCGTAAGGATGTGCCTTTATCAATGTTTCTATGACTGCATCGATTTTTTGTGCCGGCACAATCGTCTCAAATCGTATTTCCGGCACTTTTTCAAATTCATTTTTTTTGCCAATGGTGGGTTTCGCGCCTTTCAGGGGTAAAAATGTCCCGGTCCCCTCGGCGCCGAAGCTACAGTTGCTGTAGTTACCGATAGCACCGGCACCGGCGGCAAAAACTGCATTGGAGACCTTCGCCAGCGAATCGGTCGGGACGAATACGACGAGCTTGTAATTGTCACCTTCCGGGTACTCAACGTAATCGCCGAGAGGTTTTGCGTCCCGGATACCAATGATTTCAGCAAGTCCGTCGTTTACTCCGCCTGTGACAGTATCTAAGGCCGTATGTACTGAAAAAACTGCAATGCCGGAGCGGATTAAGTCATAAACAATACCCGCCGGGCCATCGGTTGTGATTGTTTTTAGTCCGTCCCAGATTACCGGGTGGTAGCTAATGATAAGCTCGGCCTTTTGTTTTTTTGCTTCGGACAAAACTTCTTTAGTAATATCGATAGTCAGCAGAATATTTTTTACATTTTTACGAGAGTCACCAATTAGTAATCCGACATTGTCCCAATCCTGCGCCAGTTTCAAGGGGACTATTTCATCGATTCGCTCGGCTATTTCTTTAATCTTCATTTTTTAGTTCTTTCCTGCTTATTCGATAACCGGCATTGATTTTCTATCAACTCATCGAATTTTTCACGTAGTTCTTTGGTCAATGGTCCAACTTTACCGTTGCCAATACTGTGCTTTTCTACGCTGGTTACCGGCATAACCTGCATAATAACATTCGTTAGAAAAATCTCATCAGCGCCAAGTACATCATCTATTAAAAGGTTTTTTTCTATGAATTGGATGGAATTTTTTAGAGCGAGCCGGCAGACGGTTTTTCTGGCAATACCCGCAAGGACAGGTGTTTTAAGCGGCGGAGTATAAAGGATTGAATCTCTGACCAAAAATATATTGCTTACGCACCCCTCGGCTAAGCGATTGTCGGTAGTGAACCATAATGCTTCGGCAGCCCGTTTTTGATGAGCCATCTTTAAGGCAATCATACGTGAGAAATAGCTGGTTGTTTTATGCCCGCATGTTGGGTCGTTCGGATTTTGCCTGAACGGGCATAGCACTACCATGACGCCTTTTGTGTAATATTGCGGCGGATAAGGTCGCAGTTTGGTGGCGGTAATAAGTAGCGTTGGTTTTCGGTCATCGTCCGAAGTGGACATTGGCCCACCGGTCAGTGTCAGTCGCAGACGCGCATCGGTCAATTTGTTTGTTCGCAAAACTTCATAAACTGCATTGGTGATATATTCTCTATCGTGACCAATCTCGATTGATAAAGAGTTGGCACTGAAAAACAATCTGTCCAAATGGTCCTTTAATGCAAAAACGACGCCGTTGTGACTTCGCATAGTTTCAAAAAGGCCAGCTCCGTACAAAAAGCCGCTGTCGGTAACGGATATGCAGGCTTTATCTATATCAATTAATTTGTCGTTTAGAAAAACTTTTTCAGCCATAATCTCGTATTGTGTATTACGTATATTGTATTGCGTTAAAGCTTTTTGATTCACATGTCACGCTGTTTATCCCTGACAATAGTGCTCTTGCTTTCGTGATTGTTTCCTGCCATTCGGCCTCAGCATCGGAGTCTGCGACTATACCACCGCCGGTTTGAGCATACGCTTTTTGGTCTTTAATAATTATCGTTCTTATGGCAATATTCAAACAGGCATTGCCGTCTAAGCCGATGAAGCCGATACTGCCTGTATAAACGCCTCTGGCTGTGGGCTCGGTTTCATCGATAATTTCCATTGAGCGAATTTTGGGTGCACCGGTAATTGAGCCGCCGGGGAACATCGCCTTTAATATATCGCAGAATGTAACTTCATCTCGAAGCTGCCCGGCAATGGTTGCCACGGCGTGGAATACTGTCGGATAGCTTTCAATCGCCCTGGGTTGGATTACTTTTCTGGTTCCAGGTACGCAAATTTTAGCCACATCGTTACGTTCCAGGTCGATTATCATGTTCAGCTCGGCCTGCTCTTTTTCGCTGTAGAGTAATTCGTTCAAATTCTTTGTGTTGGTTTGCTTTACCTGTGACTGTTTCCGGTCGGTTTCATTGAAACGCTCTCGTGTACCTTTGATAGGCTTGGTTCGGATAATCCCGTCTGCAATCGTTATAAACATCTCTGGTGAGGCGCTGACTATATGGAAATTATCGGCGTCGATATAGGCTGAATAAGGACTTGGATTATATTTGTTTTGCCAGTGGAAAAGGTCTATTGCCTCAGCGTTGAATTCGCTCTCGAATCGTCGCGAGAAGTTAATCTGGTAAACATCGCCGTCGTATATATATTGTTTTATTTTCCCGAACGCCTGGAGGTAATGTGCCTTGCTCATATTGCATCGGATTGTCGAAAGGTCTATGTTCTCAAGCTCTGTGGGAGCAGGGGGGCAAATATTAATATGTTGCGATTGGATCACTAATCGCTCAAGTTCTGTCAGTTTTTGCTCCGGCGACACAGTGTCACCGGGCATTTCCAAAGCAAGCAGCCAGTAAGTCTTCTTGATATGGTCGTAGGCAATTACAGAATCGTAAAAGCATAACCTGATTAATGGCATTTCAAGGTCATCGAGGGTTGTTGCCGGCAGATGCTCAACGAATCTTGAAAGCTCATAGCTGAAAAATCCTATCCATCCGCCTCGAAAAATTCCTTTAGGCAACCCCCAAATAAATTTGGGGGCTAAATATTTGGAACCGCAATTTTTTGCGGGTTTCACAAGTTTATATTTCGATAAAAGCCTGTGGAGTTTCTCGAATGGCTTTTCCTGTCCCGTTTGGAATTCAAAAATTTCTTTTGGCTCGGCGGCCCAGTAGCTGAATCTGCCGGCATCGGTTCTGGATGAATTTGCGCCGAGAATTGAGGCTGATTTTCGTTCGGCAAATGTTTGACTAAGTCCGGGCAAATTTAGGGGGGCATTGAAATTCCGATAGTGCAGTTTGCACATAATGCTTTGGTAATTGTTGGTGATTGTCCCTGTCGTCATTATATCTGTCCGGCTCTGAACTCATTTATAATTTGAACGCCCGAAGAAGTACCGATTCTTTCTGCTCCCGCCTCAAGCATTTCAAGGGCCTGTTTTGCGGTTCTTATGCCGCCGGCTGCCTTTATCTTACAGTTTGGAGCGTATTCTTTCATTAACTTGATATCTTCGAGGGTTGCACCTCCGGCCGGGTGTAATCCCGTGCTGGTCTTTATAAAATCTACTCCGACATCCTGTGCAACCCGGCAGGCAAATATTTTCTGGTCGATATCAAGAGCGGCCGATTCGATTATCACCTTAAGTATAACCGCCGGTCTCATGGACTGACAGACTTTCAGCACCTCTCGTAATTGATCTGACAGATACTTCGTATCGCCCTCGATTATGGCTGCCAGGTCAGCGACCATATCAATTTCATCGGCACCGGCGAAGATAGCATCTTTTGCCTGAGCGGCTTTGATTTTGGTCGAATCGGCTCCGAGCGGCAAACTGACTACCGAGCCAACTGCAACATTCGAACCAACCAGCATTTCGGCTGCCCGGGCCACCCAACGTCCATTTAAGCATACCGAGTGAAACCCGTAAGTTTTAGCTTCCATGCATAGTTGTTTAATCTGTTCTTGTGTGGCTGTTGCCGAGAGTAGTGTATGCTCAATACAACCGGCTAATTGATTCTCATCTGTGATTGTCACTTGTTATATAGCCTTTCATATTAAAACCTCTGGTTAAGGTCAGCCTGTTAAAGCGAATCATGAACATGCGGTCTTAGATTGCTTGTTGAATAACTGCTCAGCCGGGCAGCCTGTAAGTTCCTTTTGTTTGCAGTACTTGCAGGCTAACGAGCCTCTTATCAAGGCATTTCCACCTAACCAAAGCACAGCCAAGATTACCATTAGCACCAACACAAGCCAGGCAAAATCTCTGATTAGAATGATAATTCCACCAACAAGAGGAAATATTAAAACCATAAAGTCTGGAATCATATCTTTCCACGAGATTTCTTTTTTAGCAAATTCCTCAGGATTTCCTTTTTTAAAGAATAAGGCACACACTTTACCTCTGCCTAAGCCGCAAGTTTTACCATAGTAGTAGCAATTTACGCAGCTATATTTTAATATCCTAAGCTCGACCCACAGACAAAATAATAAATAAAGAACGGTAAAAAGAATCCCGAGCAGAGAGAAAATGCAGGCACCTAAGACATAAATTGATAAAGACAAAGCACAAGAAAGCAAAGGTATCCATACCGGAAAGTTTTCATAAGTTTTTTCGTTTTGCATATTCCCTCCAATTCTAAAAAAACCGTTAATATACTTCGATTCCAATACTATGCCTTTTTCACATACAACTCCTTTTCAAAAAATATTATCGCTTCAGCCTGGGTTGAGAATACCTTCGTTGCGGTTTGGGTGACAAAGACCGATGGACTCTGTTTTGAAGGCCAGATTACATAGACATCTTTTGCGGCTTCGTGGGCGTGCTGCAGTTCTCTTTCGACCCCACTGGATATTGCCGCGCGTCCATCGGCCATGCTCGGAATAAAGCTGATTATCATATCCGACTGGTCGATGAGCATAAAATCCCTTGCGTATGTCTGGCTGTTAATATCACGTTCGATTTGCTGAACCTCGTGCAAATCCAATCGGATTTTTTGTCCTAATGCGGTGACCTCAACGCAATCCTGACCTGCCTGAAGTGCTTGTTTGGCTTTGTGTGGCAAGCATGATTCTTCGATGTCGCCTGGGTCGAAGCAGATGAACGATTGTTTCATTAATCGCCTAAAATCATCTATTTCCTTTTTCACATCTTCCATATTGACGACGGCGGTCATAGGGAAACTCAAATATACTTTTTTGCCTTTATCGTCGAATAAAAGTCTGTAGAGCGTTTCAATTGTTTCGTCTTCGGCGCCGCGTGCAAGACAATAAAAAGGAATGTTTTCATCAATACCCTTGTAAAGCATTTCTGTGCCGATAATTTCTTCTTCCCGCCAGACAATCAAATCTTTCAGACTGTGTTCGACAGAGTGTTCAGCAACAAGCCTCGTATGGAGAGCCATAACGCTGTCAATCAGGCATATATACATATCGGCGTTGAGCTGACGCATTTGGTCGAAATCCACAGCAGGGAATAAACCGTGCCGCCAGCGGAAAGTTGCGTGCGTATTGACTATCAGGTTGGGAGCTGTTTGTGCTTTTGCAATAATGTCTTTGAAAATACTACGGCGAAGCGAGCTTAGTCTTTTCATCGGTACATCCAGAATTCTGCCGGAGGGAATGTCGGGTGCTTCTGCATACATCAGGTCGCCTACATTGCAAAGGAGTATATTTTTCCCTTGTTTGTCGGCGAATTGACATACCTTTTCAAGGTAGCTTTTCTTGTCAACGCCAACCATCCCTGTGACAACAATTTTCATAATAGAATATAGACTCCAGACTCATATATATGTTTAACAGGATAATCGTATTAAATGTTTTTTTCTTTGTATCATGGGCTTCCAGCCCATGAGTGCACGACCAAGATGGCCGTGTCACAAAATAAACCTAAGCAGGCTCAGAACATACAGACATGTATTTTTGAGTCTATGGTCTTTATAGGTTTTTCAGCCTTTGTTCTTTGTCGTGGTTTTTTAGTGCCGCAATCAGTCCTTCCATATCACCGGCCATTATCTTATCAAGGCTATATAGTGACAGATTGATTCGATGGTCGGTCACTCTGCTTTGCGGATAATTATACGTTCTAATCTTCTGTGATCTGTCACCTGAACCAATCATACTCCTGCGTTTTGAATCGCGTTTGGCTCTTTCTTTGTTCTGATAGAGTTCATATACTCTGCTTCGCAGGAGCCGCCACGCTTTTGCGCGGTTTTTATGTTGGCTTTGCTCATCCTGCATATTGACGGTAATTCCTGTTGGAATATGTTCGAGTCTGATAGCGCTGCTGACCTTATTGACGTTTTGTCCACCCGGCCCGCTCGAGCGGCTGACATGTTCGACAACATCTTCGGGAGCAATCTTGATATCCAGCTCTTCCGGTTCGGGAAGTACAGCCACTGTTGCCGCCGAGGTGTGAATTCTGCCCTGTGATTCGGTTTGTGGAACTCTCTGAACACGGTGACCGCCGCCTTCATATCCTAATTCGGACCAGACACCCAGCCCTTTGACGCTGAATATTACTTCACGAAAACCATTTTTTTCTGTTGTACTGAAATCGAGTGATTCAACCTTCCACTTTCGACCTTCAGCATATTTTACATACATATTGTACAAATCACGTGCGAATAATGCCGCCTCTTCGCCGCCGGTACCTGCTCGTATTTCCATTATAACCGAATCGATTTCCATATCGTCGGCCATCACGAGGCTGCTTGTAATATCCTTGAGCAAGGTGTCGGCTTTGGCTGTGAGCTGCTGTATTTCTTCTTCTGCTAATGCTCTGAAATCTTCTTCTGCGCCACTGTCGGCTAATATCTGTTCGGCCTCTTTAATTCCGGTTGTAGTTTTTTTATATTCGCGATATTTTGTGACTATTGCCCTGAGCTTGCCCTGCTCTTTGGATAGTGATATCAGCCTGGTGGAATCACTGGTTATTGCCGGATCAGAAATTTGCTTTTCGATATCGCTATAACGCATATCGATTTCGTCGAGCTTTACCAGTAAACTTTCTTTTTGTTCGGCCATAATTTTTGTTCACCAAATGGGCAAAATGACATTACACGACAATCCTACTGCTTCCGCAGGAATTGTTATATTGTAACTCAATAAATAAAAAAACCGTATCCAAATCTTATGAGGATAGCGGGGTGAATTGTAGCCTGGATAACCAGCTATTTTTGCTGGTCTTTTTTGATGTAACTTGTGCCGTATTTCTTTTGAAATCGTTCGATTCGGCCGGCTGTATCAACATATTTTTGCTTGCCTGTATAAAAAGGATGGCACATAGAGCAGATCTCTGCGTGTATTTCTTTTGCTGTGCTGCGGGTCTCAAACGTATTGCCGCAACCACAACGGACAGTAACCTTGTCGTATTTTGGATGTACGTCTTTTTTCATAATAATAATGCTCCGAAATACCTAAATCGCCACAATATAGCATTATTATGATATATTTCAATAGAAATTTTTTGCAAATGTGAAATACTGGCGTTATATTTTTTCTGTTTACAGGTAAAAAAGCAATAAAATCGAGCAAAATATGAGAATAAAACTTGTTGTTATTGGTGCTGCCGGTCGAATGGGAAGCCGTATTTTACAGTTGGCTGTAGAATCCGGCGAATTCGAAGTTACCGCAGCAATCGAGATTCAAGGCCATCCCGATATAGGTAAAGATTTTAGCCTTGTGGGGGAATCAGGGCCTGTGAATGTTATATTAACTGATACTTTTCCGAGCATTGATGTTGATGTTGCGGTTGATTTTTCACTGTCTGATGCAGCGGATAAAACTATAGATTACTGCCTCGAAAATAATGTGGCTTTGGTATCAGGCACTACCGGCCTGAGCGAGAAGCAGAAAGAAAAAATGGAGTCTGCCTCAAAAAAAATACCCATCTTGTACGCGACAAATATGAGTGTTGGTATGAACGTTTTATTCGCCCTGGCCGGGAAAGTGGCTTCGATGCTTGGTCCCGAATATGATGTAGAGATAATTGAGCAACACCATCGTTTCAAAAAGGACGCTCCCAGCGGTACTGCTCTAACATTAGCGGAGAATATATGCGGGCAGACGGGCCGGGATTTTCCCGAGGCTGTTGTTCATGGCAGATATGGTAAAGATGCCATCCGGCAAAAGGGTACAATCGGTGTGCATTCTGTCCGCGCCGGCGATATCACCGGAGTCCATTCGGTAGTTTTTGGTACGCTTGGTGAAACAGTTATTCTCAATCATTCTGCCAACAGCAGAGATACGTTTGTTCGAGGAGCGCTACGAGCGGCGAAATGGATTGTTGGGAGAGAATCCGCTTTATATTCAATGGCGGATGTTTTAAGTACAAAGAAATAAGTAGAGACTTTCTTATTGTTACCTGAATATATCTTGCGAGGTTTTTGCGGAACCTTTACTTTGACTTCTTGGGCTTTTTTTCCTTCTTTGGTTTCTTTTCTTTTTTTACTTTTTCCTTTTTTGGTTTTTTCTCTTTCTTGGCCTTTTTTGGCTTAGCTGTTGTACTGCGTTCACCACCGAGCATAAAGCTCATACTGGTACCTAAACCTGCTATTACAATAGCTGCCGCGACAATATACCATATGTAATCCTGGATACTTGCCAGAATCGATGGCATTATGCCTTTGCGACCTGCTATTACCACGACTGTAGTATAAATAACAGCTATCAGTGGCAGAAACAGCAGAATTCCAAGGATATTATTCTGCTTATCCGGTGCCCGCTCGATCAAAGGTGCCGCAAACGTCGTAACTTCCTGAGTTGGTTGTGTAACGGCAAGTCCTTCTTCGGGTATCATTTGATCAGCCTCAGCAGCCATTGCCGCTGCAGAGTCGGCTTCAGCTTCACCGGCTTCCTGACCCTCACCTTCGGCCGTGTAGATTTCATCAAGGATTCCACCTAACGAAGTATCATCAGCCTGAAGAGAAAGATCCAGCAAGCCTGATCCACTTCCGAAACTGTCCAAATTTACGTCCTCTTCAATTTCTTCCAGTGGTACTTCAGATGATGTTTCATGTGGGATAACAGTATCGGCCATTGTATCGTCTGTAATTTCATAATCGCGGTCGGTTTGACCAAGGACACTGGTTCCCTGGCCGGTTAGTGCCGTGTCCGCATCTGTTAGATCGCCGGACATAGCCGGAGTGCCTGTTTCCGGAGCCAGCAGGATCTCATCTAAATCCACATCTTCTTCTGAAAGGATGGGAGCTTGAGGCTCTGAAACTTCCAATTCCGGTGTTTGGGGTTCAGGACTCTCGGGTGTTGGAACTTCTGCCGGTGGCGCTTCAGGTTCCGGTTCTGGAATTTCTTCGGTTTCCGGTTCCGGAATTTCCACGGTTTCCGGTCCTGGAATTTCCACGGTTTCCGGTTCTGGAATTTCCATGGTTTCTGGTTCTGGAATTTCCATGGTTTCCGATTCTGGAATTTCCGCTGGTTCGGTAACCATATCCGACATTAAAGCATCGACTTCTTCTACCTTAAACAGTATATTCGGACCGTCACGAAACTCACGTAACTTGCCTTCCTTGACTATCTGCTTCAATTCCTCCTGGGTTTTGTTGAGTTTCTCGATGGCCTCCTCTAATGAATAGAACATTCCAGCCATATTCACCGTTCTCCTACAAGCTAACACCTTGGCTTAAAAGGGCCTTTTAGCTTTCTAAAAAAGAAAATTAATAATAAGTATTTTAACTTAACCTTGCTAAATATGCAACCTTTTTTTGGTTATTAGCCAATTAAAGGTGTGAAATGGGGCCGGAAAGCCCGGCCACAAGTCTATTCTTTGTTGGATTTAGGTGAAAATTTACATTAATCGGTGTTTAAATCTGTCAATACTGCAACGGTGGAGAAAATCCTATGGTATATGTGAAATGTACTTTTTTTAATTTTTGTTTACTATGATTGCAATGATAGAGAGGCAATTGGCGTGTGGGAGCGAGAGCCGATAATATGTACCTCGTTCAAATCAGGTGTTATCTATATGCAAACTTCGCTGGCGATTTGTTCGCCGGGCTTAAAAGGCAAAGGTTCAGCAAACTGAAATGCAACACGTCGTAAAAATCTGTTTACATGATCCACTCTGTAGACATGACCTGAACGGGAGAAATCTGCCATATCGAATGAATCGTCCGGGCCATATTGTGGGACGCTAAAACGTGCTGTTATATGTTGGCCAGGAAGAGGACAACCATCGTCCGCATAACATGTAAAGGATGCTGCTTTGCTGGAAACATCAACCATTTGTCCCTGTGAGAGGATATGATTGGGATTTTCGGCAAACCAGATTGGCCAATAATAACGCAGTCTTTGCTCTGTTCTTCGCTCGTGATTTTTTTCCATTTTAATACCTCAGAGTCCTCTCGCACTTAATGTTTTCATATTTGCGAATCGACAGATATATCGAGCTACTTTATGAGTGACTACCGGGAAAAACGTAGTATATCGTATTGATAGGACTGGTTTTTACGTTTATAGCTTGTCTTATGGGCGAAAATAGGATCTAAGTTTTTTTTACGATTTTTTCACTTTTAGCAAATATATTCCTATAACCTGATGCCACGCCGTCGAATGCGTTTGTTGAAATGATGGTTGTAGTCTCGAAATTGGCGAGTTAGAGATTGTTTGGAGACTGCCTAAAGATTCGGAAACCTACGGTGTTATTTACGGCGATCTGAGCATAAGGGATGTGGCACCGGAGAATCTACCTAAGTAAGTCATATCAAGGAGCATAGTGTTTATTAAAATGTCCGAGCTAATAAGGCTCGGTTTTTTCTTTAATTTTTGATTGCTCGCACGAGTTTGATAAATTCTTTGCCGCGATGTTCGTAGTTTTCGAACATATCGTAGCTGGCGCATGCGGGACTAAGTAAAACAATGTCACCAGATTCCGCAAGGCGGTCGGCTAAAGTGACTGCTTCGACCAGTGAATCAGCAGTCTCGATTCCCATCTCTCGTCTCTCGTCACTTGTCCCTCGTTTGTTTTTAGCGTTAGTAATTGCGTCGGCGATTTTTGTTGCGGTCTGGCCTATCAGGATGACGGCCCTGGCCTTTTCGGCAATTTTTCTTCCAAATTCATCGAAGGGCAGATTCTTGTCATAACCGCCGGCAATGATAATTATCGGCTGGTCGAATGCCTCCAGAGCAGCGATAGCACCTTGTGGAGTAGTAGCCTTTGAATCGTTATACCAGCTTACGCCGTTTATTTGATCTACAAGTTCGAGCCGATGCGGCAAGGCCTTAAATCCCGGCAAAGAATTTATGATACTTGCATCGTCAACTTCAAAATATTTAGCGATAGACAATGCCCCGGCGAGGTTTGAAAGATTGGCCCGGCCAGGCAAAGGAAAAACACTGCGTATCTCTTCGCTAACATCTTTGGTTGAAAACTTAATACATATTCGTCCAGGATTTTTTTTATATTTTTCGAACCATTCAGCGGCGATTTTGTCTTCGGCGTTGAATATGGAAACAGCAGGGTGATTGTCCTCCATTTTTTGATATTTGAAAATATTTTCCTTTGCGGCGCAGTAGTTTTTAAATGTGCCATAACGGTCAAGGTGATTAGGTGTCAGATTTGTCAATAATGCTACTTTGGGTGCTTTTTGAATCTCAGCCAATTGCTCAACCTGAAAACTCGATAGCTCCAATACAACTAAATCTTTAGGGCCGATTTGGTCTAAAATGGTTAGTAAGGGTTGATTGCCGATATTGCCGCTTAACCAGATATTCTCGTATCTTGTATTTTTTAGCAGATGAGCGGTCAAAGCCGTTGTTGTGCTCTTGCCGTTGGCTCCGGTTATGCCGATAATCTGTGCCGGGCATAGTTCGAAGAATATGTTTATCTGGGAGGTGACAAGTCTATTTGCTCGACGGGCAATTTTAAGAAACTTGTTATTGCCGGGCACAGCAGGATTTGCTACTACGATGTCGGCTTTTTTAAAATCAGTTGGGTCGTGCGAACCAAGATGAAACTCTACACCGGGAAATTCTTTGAGCTTTTCTATAGAATCGGTTAGCTGTTGCCGGCTTGCCAAATCTGTGACGATGACTTTAGCGCCGGCTTTAACGGCAAACTTAGTGGCATCGGTCCCGCCACCAAATCGGCCCAGGCCCATTACTAAAACTTTTTTACCGGCAAAATCAAATGTTCGGTCTGGCATGTAGCTTAGTTTTCATTTGATTGTTTGTATGTCTTGACGCTCGGTTAGTTAGAGTTTTCGAGTATTTTTTCCAGTTCGAGTTTGATATCGATTTCAGTGCCTCTGGCGCGAAGAATTCCGTTTTTATCGATGATAAGCGAATAGGGGATTGGTTTATTTAAAATATAGGAGTTTTTCTTCAGGTCAAGCCACGCGTGACGCAGTTGATTCCAGTTGGATTTATCGAGAGTCTGCTCCCAACTGGTACGGTCAAAATCTGCACTTAATTCAATGAAAACGATATCACTGCGTTCAGAAAATTGAGCGGCGAGCGAGTTTAGTTCGGGAACGGTTTTTTTGCATGACTGGCACCAGGTTGCCCAAAAGTTCATGACAACGGTTTTTCCAATAAAATCCGATAGTTTGCTGCTGTCACCATCTTTCCAGTCCATAATAAGTTCTTGAACAGGCACATTGATATCAATAGGGAAAGTTAACGAACCCAATACAAGATCTAATGAAATGCATGCATTTTCCTTCATCAATTCCTTTAGCAGAAGGATACTGGTGTAACCACTGTTCACTGTGGCGGTAATATTCGGACGAACACCAACGAACTCGAACTTACCATTGGGGTCTGTTGTGAATTTGGGGTAATATAAATCTAACATTTGTTCCTTGGTATCATAAATATATGGGATTACCTGCACCATTGTATTGGGTAGAGGCTTTCTGTCGTTATCATAGAGTGTGCCTCTAATTGTAATATCGGTTTCTTCAACCGTGGTATCAATTTCCGGGTAGATAGCATTGAGTCGGTTAATAGTATCGTTCTTTATTTCAATCTTGCGCTCATCAAATAAAAATGGCTCTCTTTCCTTCGCATATTGTTCGTTATTGGAGACCGTTACCAAAAGTCGGTAGGTTCCTGCAGCTAAACCCTCTATTGTTGCAATTCCAGGCTCTTTAATTGTTTGATTGATTCCCCACGATAGATAGGTTTCCCTGCTCTTGCTGAGTGTCTTTATCTGTAAAAGAAGCTCTGTGGGAAAGGTTTGAACGTCGTTCGGAGGATTGGTCAAGTCGTATTCGAGTGTTGCAGGCATACCGGGAGAGAAAGCAACTTCAAGGTCTTTAGTGGCTATAAATGGTTCTGAGCAGTATCCGAATAGTTTTTTATCCTCAACAATCCAACCGATCACATAAGAGTTTCCAAGCAACAGAGGACCTACCCATGTCTTATCATCGATTTGCTTGATATCAAATGATATACCAAATCTTTCAAACAATGCAGTAGCTGTATCTGTTGCCGGTACAACCTTCGGTTTGCCCGGTAGGGTTTTTCCTTCGAGCTTATAAGTTACTAACGTCATCGTATTTGGATCGATCTCAAATTCAAACGCTTCTTGGGTGATGGAAGTCTTTTTCGGTGTCGGTGAACAACCGAATGAGATTATTAAAATAAATATTACAGAGAAAATAGTCCTCATGTTCATTCTGTTAGTACCTCCAGATTGTTATGGATAAAACAGCTTGTTTTTGAGAAAATCCGTAAAGACTCATTGGTACTCTTTTGTTGACTGTAAAATAGTAGTATAAGGGATCTGAAAACATAAAACAAGAAAAATCAGGCCTTTGGGACGAGTTCTGTATTTACGGTCGCCAAAAAAAATGAGATTAATTAACATGCCGGCTTGTAACCCAGGTAGAGGCCTATGACACCTAATGTCAGCGGAGTTGCGCGAACGTTAGAGAAATCCGCTTTTAGCATTAAGTATCGGAAATTTTTCACATTGACGAAGTTCTCAATACTTGTGTTGAGGTATTTATAAGCATGGTCATCGCCTGAGATTATACGACCGAGAAGTGGTACGAACCGGCGTAGATATAAAAGGTAACAGTTTCTAAGGATTCGGTTGCTCGGCATGGAAAACTCCAATATCAATACCGTTCCGCCCGGCTTCAGAAGACGGCGTATTTCGCCGAGCGTTTTAAATGGATCTGGTGTATTTCTGATACCAAAGCTCATAGTTATAACATCAAATGTCTCGTCGGCGAATGGACATGAATTAGCATCGGCATGAACCAGACTGGCACGTTTAGTGAGATTATGCTTAGTGATTTTCTTGCGGCATAAAGCCAACATATTTTCAGAAATATCCAGGCCTATAGCTTCTACAATATTGGGATTTCTACGAAGTAGAGAAATTAACAAATCACCTGTGCCTGTCGCCAGGTCGAGGACTCGCAGTTTATGTTTTTTGTCAATACATTCGGCAAGTTTTCGACGCCAGTAAAAATCCTGTCCTAAAGACAATATATGGTTCAGAATATTGTAAGTAGGCGCGATACGGTCGAACAATTGACCGACTGAATTTACAGCCAGAGCTGGTGGCTGTATTGATACAGATTCTAAGCTGGTCATATTAACTTGAAATGTGCCGTATTAATATAGTTTGTTGGTAAGTCACAAACAGTGAGCACCAAGGTTGTTATTATGCCTCAGAGTTTGGTTTGCATTGCTGTTGCCAATTCGATTTTTGCATCTATAACCGCCTGTTCAATACACCTTTTCCAATCATCACCGTACTGACTTTTATATTTCGGCTTTTCATAGGCGTAGATTATCGAGCGTGAGGCGTTAATCAAAGCTCCAGTACCATCAGGTTTGCAAAATCTGACGCAATCAGCGGCAGAGGCTCCCTGCGAGCCGTAACCCGGTACGAGAAACCATACTGTGTCGTAGCTGCGACGCAGCGTACTTGTCACATCAGGTGCAGTACCGCCAACTACCATTCCCACGTTACTGTAGCCTTTTTTCCCTATTCGTTCGGGTTTGTTGGCGATTTGGCCGACGATTTCGGCAATTCTCTCGTACATGGCCTTACCTTCGGTGTCAGTGACGTCCTGGATGGTTGCTGCTGATGGATTACTGGTTCTAACTAACACAAAAACACCTTTGCCCTGCTGGGTGGCCACATCGGCGAAAGGTTCGATGCCATCGGCTCCGGTATAACCGTTAATTGTTATAGCATCCGGGGCAAGAGTGTCCTCAAGGCCGGCCAGTTCCGGGTTTTGGAGATGAGCAGCAGCATAAGCGGCTGCTGTATGACCTATGTCGCCGCGTTTTACATCACCGATGATCTCCAGCCCCAAATCTTCCGCCTCAGAAATCAGAGCATAGTAAGTCTCCAGACCCTCCCAGAGATATTTTTCAAAAAAAGCAATGTTTATCTTTACAGCCGGTACCATCGGAGCAACGATTCGCATAACCTGTGTGCAATAATCAAAAATAGCGTCAACTGCAGCGTCGGCGTCGAACTCATCATTCATCTGACGATGGCTTCTTATTGTTTCAGGCAACCTGTTGTAAACAGGATCCAGGCCTACTGCCAGGCAAGTTTTTTTAGTTCTTACAGCTTCACAGAGACGATCAGCAAAATGATCCGACATATTATGATTCCTTATATTTGAAAAAAGCTTTTTAGCAAACGATGGAATTACTATAATGACCTATATGATATCGAGCAAGAAAGAAATGCAGACTATGGGTACAGAATTAAAAAAACGCAAAAAATCGAGGGTAAAAAGACTGGTTCTTTGGCTAACAATCGATTTTATTGTAATGGTTACCATCTTTGTTTTGCTTATATATAGACCTCGTCAATATAATCCTATAGTTTCCAATCCTGACAGCTACGAGAGGGAGCAGGTAAGTAAATATTGGACACATGAATTGCTTCCTAAAATCCATAATGATTCACAGCTTGGTAAGCCATTTGATGTGATTATAACACAGGAAGGTATTAATGATATAATATCTCGGGCTAACTGGCCAATACAATCAGAAGGTATTCTGTTTTATTCACCAGCGGCTCTTTTTGTTCCGGGTGCCGTTCTCTTGATGGGAACCGCAGATGTCAAGGGAGTGGAATTTATTATAACGATTGAACTTGTGCCTATGATTGATGAAGATGGATTTATGAATTTGCAGGTTGCTAAGATGAAGGTCGGCGCTATGAATATTACTCCCGTTGCCAAGGCGGTTGCAAAGAAGATGTATTCTCAAAAGCTCGCAGCTTTTCCTATAGATACTCAGGATTTTCGAACGAAAATCATTGGTTCATTGCTGAATGATGAACCTTTTGAGCCTGTTTTTGGAATTGGGGGCAACAGAGTACGAGTGGAGAAAATAGATATTGAGCAGAGTAGATTAGTAGCGCATCTGGTTCCTCTCTAAATTTATAGACTATTTTTGCCCTATTCTTATATTTGGAGCTACAGCATTTATTGGCTCTGCCAGCTTAAAAAATCCACAAAGTTTAGTGAATCCTGAGAATGCTGCTTATGGATCATTAGATTAGATAATTGGGTAGAGAAAGGGGAATTTTACCATGGGAAAGGCTTTTTTATAGGGACTTTGTTGATTTTGGGCCATTGAATTTTGATATTGTTAGCGATAGATACGAAAAATTATATAAAATCAATAAAAAAATCATTGCTCTTAACGGATTTGACGATTATTATAATAAATTCGCCTGTAAGGATTTATATTAAGAGCTACCAAAGTTAAACTTTGAATTAATAGGTATTTGCGATGCTAATGACAGGAATGGTTAATCGTGCAAAGTAAACAAACAATGGATGTTTGCGTCTTCGCTTTTGCGCGAATGGTGGCTTGGGAATCGATGTTTTTGCTTCAATGTCAGGGAACGAACGAGGTTTTGTTGTTGGGGTCACATATTGCTGAAACAATTGTAAAATGGGTTCCCTTACCGGAGGCAGATGATGTAGTATAAAAACAAGCTACAACCTCTGTTTGTTTTGCCTGTCGTGGAGTCTATGGTTTTTTGACTCCCGTTTGAAGTGGAAACCTGGAAGGTTTCCATTTTTTATTAGGTACCGATTTTGATTTAGTTGAATTTAAATCAGAAAGAGATAGGAACGATGAATCAGGAATTGTTAAGAATCGTGGAGAACATTGCTCGCGATAAGAACATCGACAAGGAACTGATATTTCTGGACCTTGAAGAGGCTATGGTTTCAGCGGCCAGAAAGCATTTTGGTGAGCCGGAAAGCAATATAGTAGTAAATATCGATCGCAGTAGTGGTCAGATTGTTGCCTTCAAAGATGATGTTCAAATAGATATCAAGCGACTTGGCCGAATTCCCGCTCAGACCGCCAAGCAGGTTATCATCCAGAAAATTCGGGCAGGTGAGAGAGATAGTATATATGCTGAATTCATTCAGCGTAAAGGGGAAATCATAAGCGGCACCGTAGTGCGATACGAAAGCGGGACACTGATTGTTAATCTGGACCGTTTGACCGAAGGCTTTATGCCGAAAGGCGAACAGATAATGGGTCAAACACATCGGCCGGGGGAGAGAATCAGATGCCTGATTCTTGATGTGAAAGAGACCTCGAATCAGGTTAAAATTATTCTCTCTCGCACGCACCCTCTTTTTATCCGCCGATTATTCGAGTTAGAGGTGCCGGAGATTAGTGAGAAAATTATTGAAATACGAGTTCTGGCGCGAGAGGCGGGGTATAGAACCAAAGTCGCCGTGGCTTCATTGGATGACAAAGTTGATCCTGTTGGCGCTTGTGTGGGCGTACGTGGCAGCAGGATAAAAAACATAGTTGATGAGCTTGGTGGAGAGAAAATTGATATTGTTCGCTGGAATGAATCGTCTCAGGTGCTTGTTTCAAATGCATTAATGCCCGCAAAAGTCAGTGAAATTGCCTTGTGTTTTGAACTGGGGCGAGCAACGGTAGTTGTAGATGAGGATCAACTCAGTCTGGCAATTGGTAAACACGGGCAAAATGTTCGGTTGGCTGCCAGACTGACTAACTGGGATATCGATATACTCACACCAGATGAGTACAATCAGGGCATTGAACGATTGACAGCCTGCATTAAGACTATAGAAGAAGCTGGTGATACTCTTGTCGACAAGCTTATAGCACTTGGTGTGATATCCGTTTCTGATCTGGATGATGTCGGGGTGGAGCCATTAATTAATGAGTTGAAAATACAAGCGGATTTGGCCGAGAAGCTCATTGGAGCGGCAGGTGAGGAGGTAAAACGTCTGGCGAATGAGTCTAAAAAAAACGAGGCCGAGAAGCAACTGGCCCAACAAACAAAAGTGGGTAATAATGAAAAATAGGCCTTTCATGGATATTCATGGGCTTCCATCATTTAATGAAAATGGAGCCCGGGATAATGTCCAAAATAGTATTAAGTACTGAATATAAATTAGATTGGAGTATTATTTGGCTACTACAAGAATATACATTTTAGCCAAGGAACTCGGAGTAAAAAGCTCTGCTATTGTAAAAAAGTGCCAGGATGAGAATCTGGATGTAAAGAACCACATGTCGGTTATATCGGCTGGTTTGGCGGCAACTATTCGGGAGTGGTTTAGTGAGGGGGATAATATAACCACTATTGAGACCTCTGATAAGGTGGATTTGACTAAGGTCCGAATCAAGAAGAAGAAAAAGAAAGCGAAGAAAAAGTCGCCGACGAAAAAGACTAAAGCTCAAAAGACTGAAAATGCGGAGCCTGAAACAGAGCACGCTGATGCAACGGCTGCCACGGCTACTATAGGGGAAGCTGAACAAGAGCAGGAAGTAGCAGCGATATCTATAGAGGAACAACCATACACAGAAGAACAGAAAGGCGAGGAGCCGGTCCAACCAGAGCCGGAGCCAGAGCCGGAACCGGAACCAATAGTACCTGCGGGTCCAATTCTCGAAAAGCCGGGACCTGCACGCTTAAGTGGGCCTCAGGTTGTTAGGGTCGAAGCACCTGAACCAGTACGCCGTCGGCCAAAGCCCAAGTTGAGAACTCGGTATGATGCACCAGTTACCGAACCTTTGATGTACAGTCAGAATAAGCAGGAAGGTGTGGATTTAGTTTCGTCCGGGGAAAAGAAACAATCGCCAAAACGGCATAAGGAGAGGACACACGGACGAAGACGGGAAGAATCGGATCTGGACATAACAAAGAAGTCTAAACTCAGCAGCAAATGGCGACAAAGAGATATTGA
This sequence comes from uncultured Pirellulales bacterium, assembly GCA_964569935.1. GTDB lineage: Bacteria > Planctomycetota > Phycisphaerae > Sedimentisphaerales > Anaerobacaceae > JAFGPS01. Next base: position 682 of record CAZMWN010000011.1, on the reverse strand, counting down.
GGAAAGAAAAGCCCGTCTTGACGCTGCTGGTGGCGAGGGTCTGCGTTCAAGGCCGGTGCGTAAAATCGCTACTAAATCCAAGCTTCAAGTCGGTGTTCCTGTTCGGCCGACAAAAGCCGTTGTCCGTGGGCCGGTTACAGTAAAGGATTTATCTGCAACTTTGGCGGTCAAATCAACGGATATTATTACCAAATTAATGCAACAAGATGTCATGGCTACGGCTAATCAGGTAATAAGTAACGAAGTCGCGGAACTGGTTGCTCTGGAGTTCGATACCGAATTGGTTGTAGAATATAAAAATACGCTGGAAGAAGAGATACGGGCTGAATTTGAGCAACGTGAGCGTAAGAAACTGGAAAAGCGTGGAGTTGTTGCTGCAATGCTCGGACACGTTGACCACGGTAAGACCAGCCTGCTTGATAAAATCAGATCGACACATATAGCGGCGGGTGAAGCTGGGGGTATTACGCAACATATCGGGGCATCCGAAGTTATCTGGGATGATAAGAAAGTAACATTTCTCGATACTCCGGGGCACGAGGCTTTTACAGCTATGCGTGCCAGGGGTGCCAATATGACCGATGTTGTAGTGCTTGTAGTTGCTGCAGACGACGGAGTAATGCCACAGACCATTGAAGCGATAGCCCACAGCAAAGCAGCGAATGTGCCGATTATTGTGGCA
>CAZMWN010000010.1:0-27070 GCA_964569935.1 uncultured Pirellulales bacterium | reverse complement strand
ATTGGTGTTCTTGGATGTTATAGGACGTCACGGTGTTTAGTCCCGTGACAAATCCAAATGCAGCTTAACTGCAGGTTCTCTTTTCCAGTATTGAAAGTAATGATTGATTAAGAGAAAAATTACTGACAAATTAAGCTCTGCCATAAAAACAAATAAAAGGCCCATCCACTAAATCCATCTTCTGAATGCCATATTGTCTGTCACATCAGTAGTGACATTAAGCAGGTCGGTCAGAAAAATGCGAGATTCCGGGACAGGAAGACAGATTTTTTTTATCTGATCTAGTTTTAGTGGTTATCGAAAGATTCAGTCCTGTTGTCTCAGGTGAGTTCTTCGATTTGGTCTTTCGCAGATTCCTTTTCGGACGCTTTAGGGGATATACTCTTTATCGGCGTTTTTTTTTGGTGTGTCTTCTCTATCAGGTTGGCTTGATCCAATAAAACCTCTTTGCCGTCCTTGGTTTTACCAATGATAGCGAAACTCTCGACCACGGCCAACAAGCTTAACAGAAAGCTAAGTGTACTTTCTGCTCCCTGATTCATGTTAACGCCGTCGCTCATAAGTCCGTCATTACAGCCTTTTGTTCTAAAATCATAAAGCGGTATGTGCAGGTCATTTCGGCCAAGGAACCAATCAAATGCTTTTCTTTGGAGCGTCAAAAATCGGTCATTTTGTGTAGCGTCATAAGCAGCCCTTAGCATCATAACCACACCTGCGGCATCTATCGGCTGCTGGTCAAATGTAGCCCTTGTTCTTCCTCGTTCATACCATCCATTGCAGCCTATGAAACTAAAATGCTTGCCATTAAATGTATTTGCCAGAAGAAATTCGCAGGTTTTTTCTGCAATTGCAATGTATTTTTTATTTTCGCAAACCATGCCGGCTACAAACATAGCGTGAGGCAAAACAGCATTGTCGTATGTCAGCGCATCTTCAAACCACTGCCAATCAGGATAATGACTTTCTTCATACTGAGCAACAAGGCCTTCTGCAGCTAATTCCAACTGGCGTTTTATTTCGCTGGCCCCGGGAAACTGTTTGAGGTAATCACACATACCAAGCATAGAATATGCCATGCCCTTTGGCAGTTGCCTCTGGATATGTTCGACGGATTGATCAAAGCAGTCTTTGATGACCGACAAATATAACGGTGTCGGCGGCTTTGCCATAACCGTTCCAAACGCCCATAAAACTCTCCCGAAAGCATCGCTTTTCGCTTCCTTTTTAAACCAGGTTCTATCAAAATTCATCATGTTTTTAACAGTGCCATCGCTGTTTTGTGAATGTATTATAAAAGATAAATATGTATCGAGAAGCTTCAGAGCTTGAGGGTCCGGATACTGCGTATAATACCGTTCCATCGCAATTACACCTCTGGCGTTGTCGTCCGTACAATAGCCATATTCGCGGTTAGGTATTGTGAATTTGGCGTGCTGATACAAACCGGTATCATCGGTTAACTTTATCAGGTGCTCTAACGAGGGTTCCGGTACTTCGATATGTGATATCGTCTCTGCCGCCGAAAGAGTGCTTTTAGTCGCAATACGCACAGGCAATCTTTTTGCACTGAATAATTTCCAATAGGCCTGACCGATCCTCGGCCAGGTTCTGGACCTGCCGTAATCATATGCCCGTCTTCGCAAAGAATAAAACAGAGAATCACTTGTAAGTATTTCCACTATCGCCTTTGCGATTTGTCTCGAATCACCAAACGGCACCAGCTTGCCTCGGCCGTCGGCCAGTAATTCCTCCGCCGCCCAATATGGAGTAGAAACAACTGCCTTGCCTGTTCCAACGGCAAACGATAACGTCCCGCTGGTTAATTGTTTAGGACTTTGATATGGTGTAACATAGATTTCTGCCGCACACAAAAAGTTATGAAGTTCCTGTTCATTCACAAACCTGTTATGAAATATCACATGCTCTTCCAAACCCAGGTCCTTAACCATCTGCTGGAGGCTGAACCTATACGATTCGCCTTCATGTTTGAGTACATTGGGGTGCGTCATACCTAAAACTATATATATAACAGTCGGATCAGCCTTGATTATGGTCGGCATGGCTTTGAGCATTATCTCTATGCCTTTATTCTTATTAAGCAGACCGAACGTTAAAATAGTCTTTCTATCTTCAAGACCAAACTGGTGCTTGTAGTAATTACTGTCAACGAACGGCAAATCCGGTATCCCGTGCGCAATCAGCTTTATTTTTTTTCGGGATATTTTATAAATATCCCGCAGCATATCGACACCCCGTTTGTTCATAGTAATCACTGAATGAGAAGCATTACAAACCTCAATCAACGATTTGCAGAGAGCTGGGTCCGGTTCATCCATAACTGTGTGGAGAGTTGTTATGATGGGTGCCTTTAGCCTGTTAAGCAACAGGTTCAGATATGAGCCGGCTTCACCGCCAAAAATGCCAAATTCGTGTTGTACACAAACCACGTCAACATGACTGAAATTGATATAATCGGCGGCACAAATATAATCGCTTTTAACGTTTTCACGTATTTCGAATTTAACAGGGTCATCATATTTCTGACTACCCGACTGCATTGCTACTACCAGGGGTTCAAATTCACCTTTGGCAGCCAAGGTAGTACTTGTTATAAGGTCTGACGTGAATGTAGCAATCCCACATTTTCGGGGAAGAAAAGATGAAATAAACACGACTTTTTTCGGTGTACTCTTTGGCATCCGCAATGTCCTACTTAACATAGTTGCTCAATATCTCGCACCATTTTACAGTTAGGATAATAAACAGTCAAGTGAATTGGCCGCTGAACCAACATAAATTCTGCTATTGAAAGTTAAGAGAGCCTATTTGCCCATAGTTTGGAGCTTTAAAATAGGCAGCTTTCTGCCTGTATTTTTATCAACTCAATAGCATTTCTTGGATTCCTTGATGTTTAATAACTGGAACATGTGGTTGTGCGCAAACACTTAACGTTCCAAAGGAAAATACTCCACAGCCGTACCGGCCACTGATGAATACCCCTCCAGCGAAGGCAAGTGCCCTGCCAAGCGTCACGAAACCAATCGGGAATTTTATAATTCTCCCTGACGGATTTTTATTTGGGCTCGAAGAGTCCCTCAGATGCACGGGCCAGCTTAAACAAACTTACATTCAAGGTCAGGGCAAAGGACGCAATTAATACTAATAAACGGTTATTTGCCCATTTCGATAGTGTAACTCTTACTCGGAAAATTATTGATATAAAACATATTAGATTTATACCATTTAATTACCTTCGGGTGTACTTGTGGTTTGTCTCGGACTGGCCGGTATGCTAAAGCCATCGACCGGATCAGGGTGACTCGGGTTGAATCCCTTGAAATCATCCACAATATATTTCGCCAGGTCTAGCTTGTTCTGCTTTATCCCTTCCACGATGCACTTGGCCAGTTGGTAACTTCCATAGTTGTTATGGTGGGTACCGTCTTGAAAAGCTTTGTCGATATTTCCCCCAAGGGCTTTATAGAATACTTTGCTAATGGCGTGCAAATCAATAAGCGCAACATTATCTTCTTTGGCAACCTGGCGGACGGTTTCAGGATAGTCACCCAGTGCGTCCTTGTTCACGCCGTTCTTGCGTTCCATGGAAGTTACAAGCACCGGCGTGGCACCTTTGGCTCGCGTATCTACAATTAATTGTTTGAAATTGGATTTATAAGTTGCCAGGGCATCAGGCGAGCGGTCTTTCATGTCATTATGTCCATACTGCACAAAAAGGTAGTCACCTGACTTTATAATACTCATAACCTTGTCCATTCGCCCGGCACCGAGTGAGCTGCGTATGGACTCACCTGATTCGGCATGATTGGCCACAACAACATCCGGCTTCAAGAACCGCGGCAACATTTGACCCCAACTGTTCCAGGGCTCCTGTGACTGGTCGCAGACGGTGGAATCGCCAAGGATATAGACCGTGGGAACATTATCATCCCTGGTAATTTCCAGTACACAAACACAGGGACATTCATCATTAAATTCCAAAGTCAGCTTATCGTCCCATGCCCAAAATTCCGTCGTCTTCTCACGGTCTTTCAATTTTACCTGGCCGCCGGTAGAGATTTTGGGAGTACGAATATTGACCATAATCGTTCTGGTCTCAAATTTTCCTGCCACCGTCTGCACTTTCTCAAGCATCAGACGACGCAACTCTGCTTTGATGGTAGTGGTCGATTCTCCGGCCTGATCTCCGAGCGTGACTGTCACTTTATAATTGCCTTCGGGCAGCTTAACCGAAAAGTAAAATGGCTTGTCGCTGGTGCAAAAATCGCTCTTCAACGCATCATCATCGCCCCGATCAATTGCTTTAACATGCGCTCCCGGTTCAAATCCATATCCGAGTTCCTCACTGTATCCCGTAGTCGGCAGGACCTGAGTATATCCCTGCTCAACCTTTCCCGAACCGAAATCAAACTTGAAGTTGATCTGTCCGGCTTGAGCACAGCCACCCCCCGTCATCACACAAATTAATGCCGCCAACGTAAAAAAAGTGCGAGGTAAGACAGCCACCCAAAGTTGTTTCTGTACCATGTTAATTTACCTCCAAAAATTTACCCAAAATCTCTATGCTGCCATTTATATACGATAAGCCCCCTATCAGGTCAATAGTATTCCAAATCCAGACTCCGGGATATTCGATGAATTCCATCAAGGCAAACTGCATTCGAATTTCACCTGCTGTTTATCAGAAAATAAAATAAATAGAGTGTGTTAATGCAGAATTCCGATTTTTACCAAACTATATCCTGCCGAGCTGGGTATATCTTGATAGAAAGAAAAACAGGATAATAATAGTTGCAGGATACCCAAAAAGTTGTATAACCAAATGAGCAACTGAGCGGGCGGAACAGGCGGCTATGAAGGTAGTATCGTTGATTGATAGTAGCAAAGAATAACCTATTGTTAAGGGAGACAAACAATGGGTAAGGTTAGTTCTGATGAAGAGATTATCGAATTCGCGATTTTCCGGGAAAATGAGGCACATAACTTTTACCTGGCGTTGGCAAGCCGGGTCCAGGATCCGCAAATGCGTCATGTATTCGAAGATTTAGCCGCCGAAGAACTGGAGCACAAGGCCAAGCTGGAACTGGAAATTATAAAGACAGGCAAAACGGTCTCAACGGAACTACAGCCGGCTCGACCTACAAGCGAATACATCATTTCAGATAGTCCGTCGCAATTGGATATAGATTATAAAGATGCTCTTTTACTTGGAATGGAAAAGGAAGAAGCATCGTTCAGAACATACGTCAATCTCATCTCAAACGCTCACAACGAGCAATCACGAGAGGTGCTTTTAGCTTTAGCTGAAGAAGAGGTCAGGCACAAGCTCCGCTTCGAGACCGAATACAACATGCTGCTAAAAAAAACCTAAAAGAAAGCCTCACAAAATAAAAGCTTTCTGCTTGCACAGGAATAATAAGAAGTGAGAATCCGCTATCATTTACCGACATACGAAATACGATTCACGAGATATAAGACATGAATTACGCTCTGATGATGTCGGTGATTTTCATCAGGCGGGAGGTATTATCACGTTCGGCTTCTGCTAATTTATCGAAGATAAATCTGATTGTCTCATGCAGTTCGGGAATTACGACATGCTCCAAGACATTGACCCTTCGGCGGGTCATCTGCAATTCCGTAGCTAACAGGCGGGCCTGCTTTTCCTTCTCGGCTAATTCAATCAATAAATCGAAAGCCCGCTCCAGAGCAAGCAAGGCGACATCCATTTCGCCGGAGGTCGTAGAATAGCCGTAGCAAATAATATTTCCCGAAATCTCCTTCGACAGGTGCGGCACTTTCACATTCATTACATTGGCCAGTTCGATAGCCAGGCTGAATTTCTTGGTAGGGACTTCAAGAGCGGCTTTGGTATCTTCCGGCTCCATTGAAGCGCGGGCCAGCATAAAACGCCGGAAGGTTTCTAAAAGCTCCTTTTCCACCTTCTGGCGTAAAGGCTGGATATGCCGGGCGATTTGGATAAGCTGCCGGGATATTTCATCGCGTTTTTCGCTCAGAAGACGATGTCCCCGGCTGGCCAAAGCCACCCGCTTTCGCAGCCTTAACAATTCCATTCGTGTTGCATTAACGTTTGTCAACATAATACTGAGTAAATGAGTTAATGCGCTAATGAGTTAATGAGTTAAAAGACTAATGTATTAACTGATTATCTTATCCGCGCATTTACTCGATTATTCATTTGCTTTTCTTGGATTTAAGATATTTGATAAAGTTTATTGTCATTCTTCGTAAAGCCTCGACTTCTTGAAGCAAACTATCTTCACTAAGATAATCTAATTTTCCAGCAATCATCAATTGCGTTTCCACTTCAGATAATGAACCTAACCCAATATAGAGAAATTGTATAAATTCCTTCTTTGAAGACCGTGCAGCACCTTCAGCAATATTACTTGGATAAGATACTGCTGATCTTCTAATTTGTGAAGTTAAACCATAAAGCTCTTCTTTTGGGAATTTAGCTGTAATCTTATAAATTTTTTCAACCAATCCAATGCCGCGTACCCAAATATCTAAATCTTTATGTGTTTTTACAACACTCATTTACGCATTTACTCATCTACTCATTCACTTTTATTTTTACGAAACTTCGGCATATACTTTTCAATAAGTTTTACGTCCATGCGTTTGAGTTCAACGTTCTCGAACATACTGAGCAATTCCCAGCCGAGGTCCAGCGTCTGCTCGACGGTGCGGTTCTCGTAGTAATCCTGGGAGATATATCTGGCCTCGAAATTATTGGCGAAGGTCATATACTTCTTGTCATCATCCGAAAGTGCGGCCTCGCCCATAATCGTAGCCAGTTCCTGCATCTCTTTGCCGCGTGCGTATGCAGCATAGAGCTGATTGTAGAGGTCGGCATGGTCCTCGCGGGTTTTTCCCTCGCCGATTCCCTTGTCTTTCAGTCGTGAAAGGCTCGGCAGGACATCAACCGGCGGCGATACACCTTGTCTGTGCAGTGGCCGGGATAGAATGATCTGGCCTTCGGTAATGTAACCGGTCAGGTCCGGCACCGGATGGGTCTTATCATCCTCCGGCATTGTTAATACCGGCACCATTGTAATCGAGCCTTTTTTACCTTTGATTCGACCGGCTCTTTCATAAACAGTTGCAAGGTCGGTATAGAGATAACCGGGATAACCACGTCGGCCGGGAACTTCTTTTCTGGCTGCACTGATTTCGCGAAGTGCTTCGCAATAGTTGGTCATATCGTTCAGGATAACCAGGACGTGCATATTCAGTTCGAATGCCAGGTACTCGGCGGCGGTAAGAGCGAATCTCGGAGTCGCAATCCGCTCGATTGCAGGGTCATTTGCAAGATTTACAAACATAACCGCTCGTTCGATTGCCCCGGTCTGATGGAGGTCGTCGATAAAAAATTGAGCCGCTTCAAAGGTGATTCCCATCGCTGCGAAAACAACCGCAAATTCTTCACCTTTTCCGAGCACCGTCGCCTGGCGGGCAAATTGAGCGGTTACCTGGTCATGCGGCAGGCCGGAGCCGGAGAAAATCGGCAGCTTCTGGCCTCGCACGAGCGGATTCAAGCCGTCAATAGAAGATATGCCGGTCTGTATAAACTCGTTCGGATAATCCCGGGCATACGGATTAATCGGCTTGCTGTTGATATCGAGCCTTTTTTCCGGGATAATAGCAGGGCCATCGTCCTTCGGCTCGCCAAGACCACTGAAAACTCTGCCCAGGATATCCGGCGAAACCCCTAATTCCAGAGGCTTGGCCAGGAACCGAACTGTACTCCTCTTGACATCGATACCTCTTGTGCCCTCGAATACCTGGACGAGAACTTTGTCTTTCTCGACCTGCAGAATCTGGCCGTGCCGGATCGAGCCATCACCGAGTTCAATATCAACAATATGCCCATATTTGGCCTCATCGATCATCTCGACCATCATTAACGGACCGGAGATATTCGTTACCGTTTGATACTCTTTTACAGATAACATCTCAAACTCCTAATTTCGTTTATGTGTTAATGTGTAAATGAGTCTATGCGAAGATTCACCTGCTCATTCACACATCAACGTTTTAAGATACTCCTGAAGGTTGCAGTTGTTTCATCTGTTTATCTATCGTGTCCCTTATCTGGGGAATTTTTTCCATCTCATCCTGAGGAATATATTTTGCCCTCGCGATTTCCTCACGAACCGAGAGCTTGGATATATCTACAGTTTCAACTCCTGCCTCAATAGCAGCCAAGGCCTGCTTATGGAAATGCAGGACTGTTTTTAGCATTTCGTATTGTTTGTCCATAGAAGTATAAGTATCAACTTCATGGAAAGCGTTCTGATGCAGGAAGTCCTCACGGATGGACCTCGATGTCTCGAGCGCCAGCCTGTCCCCCGGTGAAAGAGCTTCGGCACCGACCAGCCGAACTATCTCGAGAAGCTCGGATTCCTGTTCCAGTAAACTCATCGCCTTTGCAGACATCTGTTCCATTTCCAGGCCTTTATCCTTATCCTCGAAGCATTCTTTGAGGTATTGCTTATAAAAGCTGTACGAAGTTAACCAATCTATGGCTGGAAAATGCCTCTGGTAAGCGAGCTCACCCTTGAGCGACCAGAAGACTTTGACCACATGCAGCGTCGCCTGCACAACCGAGTCCGACAAGTCACCGCCTGGCGGACTTACCGCACCGATAATCGATAACGCTCCCTCACGTTCGGGACTGCCGCAGCACTGTACTCGACCAGACCTTTCATAGAACGCTGCAATCCGAGCTGCCAGGTACGCCGGATAACCCTCTTCGGCGGGCATCTCCTCCAAACGGGTCGATATTTCTCTCATCGCTTCAGCCCATCTGCTCGTGCTGTCCGCCATTAAAGCCACGGTATAACCCATATCGCGGAAATATTCAGCTATTGTAATACCGGTGTAAACCGAAGCCTCTCTTGCGGCCACGGGCATATTCGATGTGTTTGCTATTAGAACCGAGCGTCGCATTAACGGCTCGCCGCTGTACGGGTCCTTTAACTCCGGGAACTCCGTCAATACATCGGTCATTTCATTGCCGCGTTCACCACAACCGACGTAAACGACTATATCTGCATCGACCCATTTAGCCAATTGATGTTGAACCACAGTCTTACCGGTTCCAAACGGCCCCGGCACGCAGGCCGTTCCACCCTTGGTCGTCGGAAAAAAGGCATCGATGACACGCTGGCCGGTGACAAGAACTTTATTCGGTGCGAGGCGTTTCATTGTCTGCCTGGCACTACGCACAGGCCACTTCTGCATCAATTTCAATTCGGTCTGAGTGCCGTCTTCGGCGGCAACTGATCCTATTGTCTCTTCTACTGTGAAATCACCTTCGCTAATTCTTTGCAAGGTCCCCTCTACGCCAACCGGCACCATAATCTTGTGCATTACGAGCGTGGTTTCCTGAACTTCGCCTATAATATCTCCGGCATTAACCTTAGCTCCTTCGGCCATCGTTGGCTTGAAGTGCCATTTCTTTTGTCTATCCAAGCCGGGCAAAGCGCTACCCCGACTCATAAATTCACCCTCGACATCCACAAGCGAGTTCAGCGGTCTTTGAATACCGTCATAAATGCTCTCAATCAGACCCGGGCCTAACTCGACACTAAGCGGCGCTTCGGTATCAACAACAGGTTCGCCCGGTCCCATACCAGTGGTCTCTTCATAAACCTGAATTGAAGCAAGGTCACTGTGCAGTTCCACGATTTCACCTATAAGGTTCAATTCACCTACACGAACAACATCATACATTCGCGAGCCGGCCATACCTTCAGCAACCACAACCGGGCCGGCGACTTTTACTATTTTACCGGTTTTCGTTTCATCCATTATTACAACCTTCCATATTTCAGTATATGCGTATATGGGTGAATGAGTTTATGTGGTTGCTCACCAGTGTATTTTCTCATCCACACATTTACCCATCTACTTATTTACTTATCCTTCCAGAATGTTTATGCCGGTAGCCATTTTGAGCACCTGGCCCAAAACCTGTGTCGCAAAGCCCTCGGATTCGGTGGTAAACGGCACGACCACGATACAGGGTGTCGGTACATCCTGATAATCCGAAAAGACCGCCTCGGCCTCCAGTGCTATATTTTCAGCAACTACCACGAGTGCATATTTTTCGCCTATTATTTTAGTCGCAGCGTCGGTGATATGCTCAGGTGCCCCGCCGACTGCGTACGTATCGACTCCAAGTGCCGCAAACGGCATTACAAAATCAGTGTCACCTAAAACCGCTATTTTACCTTCCATTTCCTTTACAAATCCTAAATTCTAATTTCGGAATTCGTGCTTTTCATAGTCTCGTATTTATCCTTCGTATATGGCAATACACCTTACAAGATACGAAATTTAGTTGTTCCGAGCATTGGCCTCTGCCAAAAACGTTTTGATGTCCATTTCAAAAACTGCCTTATCTCGATAGCCGATATACTTGCGCCGGATTTTGCCTTCCGAGTCGATAACAAAGGTAGTCGGTATGCTCATAATATTACCGTACACCTTTTCGACCTTGCCATCGGTCATCAGAATCGGATAATTTACCTTATACTTCTGGGCAAATGATTTAACAACACCAATGCCTTCGCGATCTACAGAAATACCCACTATGGCAAATTCCCGGTCACTATATTGTTCATAAATCTCAACGAAATGTGGAATCTCCTTCACGCAGGGTGGGCACCAGGTCGCCCAGAAGTCGAGGATAACCACCTTGCCCTTGAAGTCCGAAAGGCTGACCGTTTTACCATTCAAATCCTGCAACGTAAACGAAGGTGCTGGTTTACTGTCAGGACTCGGTGGGGCTTTGACGACAGACGGACTTGTTGGTTTTTCTTTAGCCTCAACCTCGGCTTGCTGCTGTTGCCCAGTTTCTTTCTTTTTACACCCGGCAACGATAAACATTAATACTAAAATCAAACAGAATAGTTTCTTTAGCTTCATTTTTCATTACCTTCCATATAAGTTTGTATCTCATGAAATGTATCCTGCATTTCGAGCTTTGTCATTTTTGACCTCACGAGATACGTTCTAAAATAAGTTTCGTATCCAGGAAATTCTTCTTGGCCGTTAGAATTAACCTCACTGTTCGTATTTCATTTTCCTTCATTAATAAAAATGCAATAACCGGCTGCGGCCCGGCAGTAATCTGGATCGTTGATTTCAAAAAACCGATTAAATATTCTTCGCATTGCTGCTCAACCTTTAAGAAAGATTTATTTGATGCTAAGTAATTAGCTCCCGTATCGACGATACGCTGGTAAGGGGAGGCAAAAAACAAAGATCCCAACGCTTCGTATCCAAGCTCCAGACCCTGTTTGAATCGCTCTGTTTCGATGTATCCACCCTGCAGGAAAACATTGCGGGACTCGCATTCAGTGAATATCAGCCGAAGCATTGTACGAATATTGTTCAAATCAACCTGTATTCTAAAAAGCCCGAGCAGAAATATATTATTGAGCCGGCAGGCATTTCTTAGATTGTACTTTGCCTGGACACTATCAATTGCATAATCGATTTGGCGGATATCTTTGTCCTGATAATAGGAAAGAATTGCCCGCTCAACTGCTTCCTGAACATAATCAGCAGATGCCGGTTTGCCATCCTGTTCGCCAAATATCTGCTCTAACTGCTCGGGTGAAATATTTGCGTCGGTGCTGTAATCGGTGCCGATTGGCTTTTCAGTTACAGACCTTCGAACAGCTAATCGTAGGTTTGTAAAATCGTCCCTCGTTCGGAACAATTCAACAATTGACTCATCAATCATTAAATCCGTAAAAAGCTGACGTACCGCTGTCCTTCTTTGCTGCAAAATATTCTCAAGTTCTGCAAAATCCCTGCTGCCTTGTGACAGGACATATTCACTGCCGCTTAGTAAATCAGCTGCCTGTTGGAAGTTTTGCGAGTTGACCATATCGAGCAAGGTCGCTTTGCTGAACATTTGCATCTCGAGGGTGCGAACCAGAGCCGTCTGGAATGTATATTGCCAGTTATCATTGCCAACGGGCGGATATGTGTGAAAATCGAGAACAGGTTGTTCAGCAAAAGTAACCATTATTTATCAATTCTGAAACAGCTCCTTTGCTAAATCAATCTCCAGTTCCTTGCGTGCCTGTTCCAGCAGTACATTCAAAGAGACATTGGTCTTAATTTTGCCGCGTCTTAAAACAAAACCGACTCCGAGGTCCCGCCTTTCGTCGGATAATTTCAAATTGCCTTTACCCTGTGAGCTTAATTGCTGATTGACCTGATTAATCAGGTCCTGACCGATACGTCTTTCGTTGGTATCAATCACAACCTCTTCGTCACCAGTCTCAACAGCTTCGAGCATTAGTTTCATACAGAGCCTTTGGTATTGGTCATCGGGCAACTCATACAGTTGCCGGCGCGCCTGTTCGAAGACCTCATCAAGTATTTTTCTTTTATCCGCAAGCAACTGTTTGGCAAAATCCATTCTTGCCGCTGCGAGAATATGTGACTTTTCATCTTCGCCCGCCTTATTAGCAAGAATCTCAGTCTGCCCCTTGTATTCTTCCAACTGCTCATTAAGCCTGGCCTGCTCGGCAACAGCTTTGTCGTAGGCCTGCTTTGCTATTTTTTTAGCTTCCGCCTTGGCGTCTGATAGTATCTTTTCTATTACCTGTCCAGCTTCCATCTGTATCATCCAGTTATAATTAATTAGCGTTTTATGAGGAATTCAATTCTATGCTGCACCTGCTTCTGCAAACGCAGGCCAGCTAATGCCGAACCAGAGGATGAACAACGTCACGAGCAAGCCGAGAATTGCATAAATCTCGACCATAACGGCGTAAACAACACCCGCCTTGAATGCCATCTCAGGCCTTTTCGCAGCCATGAGAATACCACCGGCACAAACCTTACCCTGCTGGATAGCGCTGAATAAGCCCGCAATACCGACCGGCAGACAGGCTGCAAGAATCTGAAGTCCGAGCTTGACGCTTACCACTTCTGAAAGCCCGCCACCGAAGAAATTCATCTGCAGCATTACGATAAAAGCACCGAGGAAGCCATAGAATCCCTGAGTACCGGGCAGCACGACCATAATAAACATCTGGCCATATCTTTCCGGCTTTTCACTTAGCACACCAGTAGCACTTCTTCCAGCAATGCTGATTCCGAATGCCGAGCCGATACCAGCTAAAAAAGCCGCCAATCCCGCACCCAACAAAGCTAATGCCATTCCATAACTCATCGTTAACCTGCCTTTCTTACCCTAAAAACTACTTACTTATTTTTTTCAATGTAAATGTGCTTATAATCCTTGCTAAGAGGTCGAAACTCTCTGCCGCCACCGGCCAGGAATTTCGGGAAAAACTCAACATATTGAAGTCTTAGCGTATGAACAAATGCACTTAACACGGCAAGGAGCATATTGAATATATGCCCCCCAATTAATATCAATATCGCAATAATTATACCGATGGAGGGAATTTTTATTGAGACTTTAGCAATCACATTAATAGCCATTGCCAAACCCGCTCCAACCATTCCCAGCGCCATCAATCGCAAATAGCTCAGAACGTCACCGAGATAGAAAACTGTACTAAAGAGATTGTAGAATCCCATTCCCAGCCTTGCACCGATGCCGCCTTCACGATGGCTAAAGAGAAAAATCATAATAGCTGGCACAATTGCCACGTAGCCAAAAATATTTCCCGCCACGGCTGATATGGCTCCTGCCTTGCTTGCTCCGAATAGTACTATCGAATTCAGCATGACAATCCATGTGAGCTGGTCGCATATCGCAGCGATCAAGTCTCTGCGTCTTAGATTATGTACGAATGCAATAATAAGACCTGTAATGAGCTGGAAATACCCGAGGCCGACTGCGAGCATAAAGAATACCATAGGATCCTTAAACGGGTCAAACCACATCATTTTTTCTCTTGCAGCCAATAGTGCAGGTTGATATTTTTCCGGTGCAAACTGCCTGATTGAGTCACCGAACCAGCCGCCGGTCAACGATCCAACCACCATGGTGGCCACTGCACACAAACCCAGCATATACAGCAGCTTTTTATCACCCTGCATTTTCTTAATAACAAGGGCAAGCAAAGCAATCATTAAAAGTCCATACCCGGCATCGGCAATACACATACCAAAGAAAATCGCAAAAAACGGCATCATAAATGCCGTCGGATCAACATTTAAATACTGCGGCATCCCATAGAGACGCGTCACCACCTCAAACGGCTTGACGATATTTTTATTCTCAATCTCAACGGGAATTTCCTCGCCTTCAGCCGGGCCGGTTCTGGCCAGGCTGGCTGCATCGAATTTTGATACAATCTTCTCAAGCCCTTCGTAGTCACGTTTCTTAACCCAGCCTTCGAAGATAACCGTCTGCTCGGTTGTCGGCGCGGTGCTTCTTGCAGTCTCTCTGTTTAACAGGTTATTATAGTAGTCATATAATATTCGCAACTGCAGCAGATGCTCGGATAACTCAGTGGCATTTGCCGTCTGTTCCTCCAGTAGCTTTTGGGCATGAACCAACTGCTCATTATGTTCTTCAATCAACCGGGACACAGTTCCCCACATACCTTCAAAGCTGACCGCCTCAAATTCTATCGAACGAAGGGCCTTCTGTATTTCATCGGCATTTTCAATCAAAGAAACGATAATGCATGCATGCTTGTTGCCTGACGAACTAATTTGCTGTATTACTGCATCAAGCTCGGCAATTCTCTCCCGGGCCTGCGCGAAATACTGAACAGGGATAAGGCCGGTCCAACACTTCGTACGACTCAAATGACTGATTTCCTCAACCGGTGTATCGAGAGTTTCCCATGGGCCAAGAGTCTCAAGAATGCTCTGCAGATTTTGAATCTCGCTTTTTGTCTTTTCCATCGACGCTTCAACCTGCTCACACTGCTCGACTACATCAAAAATTTCCCGATTAGATATCACTTCGTTATATGAATGTTCATCGATAACAGTCCGCGGTGCCAGTGCAGCGGCAAGTCCCTTTGGTGCATCGGCATAACTTTTAAGAAAAGAGATGCTCTTTTCAAGACGAATCAGCATGCGCTCAACATCTTTTGGTTTCTGCACTAATCCGGCAAGCTCAGGAAAGGCTTTGCTCACAGTCGCTTCCTGAGCATCGAGTATCTGGCAGATACCCTCTCGCTGCAATGCTTCCAGAAGCTCAGAAGCCTGCGAACGATGGCTGATAATGAGAACTTTTACCATTTGCGCAATGGCCATAGCTTAGCCTCTCAATGAGAACTTAAATAATCCACGACCTTTGCAGCCACTGCAGCCATCTTACCACTTACCTTATCACGTAATTCCCGCCGCTGATTTTCGGATTGCGTTTTGAGTCGCTCGACTTCGGCACGACCTTGCGACTGTGCGGCGGTAATGGAAGCTTCTTTTGCTTTCTTTCTTTGCTGCTCGGCTTCCACCAAGACTTTCTGCCCATTCTCTCTATCTTTTTCAGCCCGCCCCACCGCTTCAGTCTTGGCCTTCTCGATAATTTCCTGCGCCTGATTTTCAGTCTGCTTGATTTTCTTTATCAATTCCATTTAGAACCTTGCTATATAAAAACCACACTCTAAAAGATGATAAAATATACTATATATTGATACAATAGCCAGAGATAATCGGAAGAAAATTTCTACTCAAAGCAACTCGTCAACCTTTGTTGCGAGTTGTTTCACATGAGAGAGCGACTGTTCGAACTGGACTTGTTCAGCCTCATTCAAATTGAGCTCAATAATTTTTTCCACACCATCTTTACCGAGGACAGCGGGCACACCAACAAAGAATCCCCCAACTTTATACTCGTTATCGCAATAAGCACAACAGGAAATAACGGTTTTCTTGTCTTTTATGACAGCTTCGGCCATCTTAACCGCCCCGGCAGCGGGTGCATAATAAGCGCTGTATCCCAATAGATTTACTACTTCGATGCCGCCTTTTCGTGTTCGCTCGATTAGTTCGGCAATTTTCTTTTCACCGAGCAGCTCGGTGACAGGGATTCCACTAACAGATGTTAATCTGGGCAAAGGCACCATGTCATCGCCGTGACCACCCATTAAAACACACTTAACATCTTCCACACTTACACCAAGCTCGGCCGCGAGGAAACAGCAGAAACGCGCTGAATCCAGCGCACCAGCCATACCCATAACTTTATTATGAACAAAGCCTGTAATCTTTGCTACAGCATGGACCATCGCATCAAGGGGATTACAAACAACAATAACTATACTCTCAGGAGAAAATTTAGCTATTTTCTCACTGACGTCCTTTACTATCTGAACATTTTTAGCCAGCAGGTCGTCTCTGCTCATGCCGGGTCTGCGAGCCAGGCCGCTCGTTATAATAACGATATCGCTCAAGGCGGTTTTTTCCCAGTCCAGCGTTCCCATGACTTTGGAATCGTAAAGTTGAACCGGTGCTGCTTCTGCGATATCAAGAGCTTTGCCCTCTGCAAGCCCTTTAACTATATCAATCAGGACAATATCTCCAAGCTCTCTTGTTGCAGCAATGTGGGCCGTTGTGGCACCTACGTTACCAGCTCCTACAATTGTTATTTTCTTTCCTGCCATAATTTGCTGCCATGTTATTAATACAAGCTGTTAATGTCAATAAACCATTTCATGATACAGCAAGTTATTCAAGGATTCCCTGCACAATTACCTTGACATAAAGACATAAAAGAGTATTGTATATATATCAACCTTCAAAACATTCATAATCCTGAAAGGTGGGTGTAATATGAAAGTTCTGTTGTTTGGATTCCTATAGCGACTCGGGTTTTTTTATTCAAGCACATTTTCTATTTTCTGAACAACAACTTTTTCTGGATGGAGAACAAGTGAAAAACACAACTATACTGATTCTTGCTCTGCTTTTAGCCGGTTACACGAACGCAGATGTTATTCACCACGCTGCCGGTAATCCTGTATTAGCTGCTACAGGGCCTTATGGAGGCGGCGATGGGACAGCCGAAAATCCATATCAAATTTATACAGCGGAGCAAATGAATGAAATAGGGGCCAATCCCAACGACTGGAACAAGTACTTTACGCTAATGGCGGATATCGACTTAAGTGAATACAAGGGAGAGACCTTCAATATAATTGGCTACTATATGAATTCGTCCGATAACAAGCCGTTTGGTGGAGTATTTGACGGCAACAACAATACAATCCATAACTTCAGCTATACTTCGATAGACAAAGATCACGTTGGGATTTTCGGTTATGTCTATGGCGTATATGCTCATATCAAAAATCTTCATATAGCAGATCCAAATATCAATACAGGAGGTGACTCCGTCGGCTCTCTGGTTGGATGGCTCAAAAGGGGAAACATTTCTTATTGCCACGCCAGGAACTGCAACATATCCGGAGCAATGAGTGTCGGTGGGCTGGTGGGTCTAACCGCTCAGGACACAATGGGTATTTCTAACTGCAGTTCAAGTGGTTTTGTCTCCGGCGATGCTTATATCGGCGGATTTACCGGGCAAATTGGTCCAGGTACAGTAAGTATGTGCTATTCGAATGCCAATGTTTCCGGCAACAGAAATATTGGTGGACTGGTGGGCAAGACAGGGGATGAAACCAGTGTTGTTTCCGACTGTTATGCGACCGGCAGTGTTGAAGGAAACGAATATGTCGGCGGATTAGTAGGGCAAATCGAACGCGGCACCGCCTACAAATGCTACTCGGTTGGCAGCGTTTCAGGTAATAGGAGCACCGGAGGATTAACAGGATTAATGAGGGTTCTGGGGACAGCTTTGCGCTGCTTCTGGGATACTCAAAGGAGCGGTCAATCAACCAGTGCCGGAGGGACAGGTAAAACTACAGCCCAGATGAAAATGATAAGCACGTTCACTTCCATGGGCTGGAATTTTGGGAACATATGGGAGATCTGTGATGGAACGAATTACCCTGTGCTTCAGTGGCAAATTCCTACTGGTGACTTTCTCTGCCCGGATGGGATTGATTTCATTGATTTCTCATTTTTTGCACAGCACTGGCTGGAGCACAACTGCAACGAAATTGATTATTGCCAGGGCACAGATCTTGACCAATCCGGCTCCGTTGGACTTCGTGACCTTGCAATCTTTGTAGAGAACTGGCTTGAAGGCACTCAACCCTAATCGGGTAATACGACTCAATCTACCAATTACTTATTAAGGTCAATATAGTTCGGTAATCGGTATGCTTCGATAGAGATGCACTTTCCCGTCACCGGCTCCAATAAGCACATCGGGATAATCATCTACATTCCAGTAGCAGAGAAACGGCCTGGAACGTGGTGAGCCGGGAAGGTCAATTGCAACACCAGCAGATTCGAGAAGCGTGAAACCGGAGAACTCAGGAGCATCGTCGGTACCGACATTTCTGTAAAACAGCAGCTGACCGTCTGTGTTACCTGTAAGAATGTCTTTACGGCCGTCATAATCCATATCAAGAACATCGGGACTTGACCGGCCGCTCGGTACAGTCAGGTTTGCTCCGTTTTCCTGTGCGAAGGATTCGAAAATAAAGTCAGGCTCCGTATCTGTCCCCTCATTGATAAAGATATGTATCCTTCCGTCGAGGGCCCCAACCACCAAATCTTTTCTGCCATCATTATTCCAATCCACGACAGAAGGAGTTGCCCGTCCACCTACATGGATGTTCTCTTTCAAACCGGCCTTGCCAACAGTGAGGAACGTACCGTCGTCGAAGACAGGCATAATGTCGGTCCAGAGGTTCAGGAATATTTTAATTGTACCGTCCGCCTGACCCACAAGCAGGTCCTTGCATGCATCAAAATCCCAATAAAGAACTCTTGGAAAACATCCAAGGCAACCACTTGCCGAACAAGTCAGATCGGAAGTGTATGACTGTGCATAAAAACAGAAACTATCTGAAAACCGGGGACTCGATTCGGTTCCAAGGTTCAGGTACACACGTATCTTTGCGTCTTCGAAGCCACCGCCCTCGCCGATGACCAAATCCAGTAATCCGTCGTTATTCCAGTCAAAACAAGATGGTACGGAGTAACCGGGTACGACAATATCGAGACCATCAGCCCGAACAAGCTCTTCAGGCCCGAGAGTAAGTTCCACGTCACTATTATCATTAACCTGGCCGGAACCTGAAAGAGTGGTTACTTCCAGTTCCGCAGTAGTAAGATCAACCGCTCCACTTACATAATGTCCGTCCATGGGACCTGAAAGCATAAAAGTAATATAATTATCAATTAAATCGCTTGACCAATCATGTGCGCTCATATCTATATCAATTGTAACCAAAGACCAGTAAGAATTTTCATGTGTAATTGTACCTATCACAGGTCCATCTGCCGGTATGTTTCCCGGATCACTAAGATTAGGTAAAGTAGTAACAATCCAACTGTCGTCCGCGTGGTACCATAGCGTTCTTTCTGTTGGAATGCCTATATAATTACGCATATCTGCCGAGAAAGATGCTGATACAATCTGATCTCCATCAAGTATGCCGGAAAGATCGAAGGCAAACCAGGCCTGCTCTCCACCAAGCTGACCTATTCCATCTCCGGGATCATTGATAGTAGGTAAAGATATGTCAATCGGACTAAACGAATAAGTCCTCAATTGAACGGGAGTGTCATCCGGCGGTACATTAGGTTCATCCGGCGGTTCTTTTGGATCATCCGACGGCTCAAGAGGATCTTCTAATGGGTCAGATTCATATACAATTGTAAGCATAGAATACCCTAATGTCACACCCCAAGCGCTCGATTCATTATTTTCAACATAACGACCCGCATCGATATCTATCCACATATCCACTTCGCCGTCGACAAGGGCCAACATCGCATCAGGACTAAAAGTGAGTTTTGTAATACACCAATCAGCCTTATAACCATCCGCATTTGATTCATTGTGATTGGGGATAAGATGGCCTATGTAAATGTCGTCAGCATAAATATCATGTATCTCTTGTTCTAATATATCAACATCCCATGCGTTAATTTCCAGCGTAGCGGAAATAATATCAGTAGCTGGTTCTTTGAAGGAAATTGTATGCGTCCAGCCCCAATCCTGGTTGTTGTGACGGAAGTATGGGGAGTAAAAATAGGGATGATAATCTGTGGGTTCGGTGTCAGTGAACCAATCGCCCCAGTTCTTCGAATCCTGAGTGTCTGTAATGACGAAAGTTTCCGCAGAACTGCTTGAGACCAGGAAAAGAATCGCCAATATACAAACAATTATAGACTTATTCATGGTTATTCTCCTTCTTCAGTACATTCTTAAAAAGAAAAATTCACTTAATCCTGCACCCCGCCAGGACATCCTATAACCAAACATAGTCTTATGTGCATGTTATGGTTATTGTTGCCTGCACATAATTGAACCATTATTGTGAAGCAGATATCCTGGAATGTATGAATAGGGACCTGCTCACCACCCATCCATGAATAATCAATAGTTTACTTTATTGAGCAAAAATTATCAAGAAAAAAAATGCCTGCATTTTATAAAAAAATTCTTTTATTTTGTCGTGTTTTTTTATCGGCCTTACCGAGCAAAGTTCACTATCATTCGTCCCGGATATTGCTATATAAGCAATTAAGTGACAAAAAGTTATAATGAGTATGTTTGGAAAGCAATTCGACAAAAACTACTTAGTATTGGCGAGGGGCAATTAAAACATATAGCCAATCTTCAACATAATTTCCCACTATAATTCAACGTGGGCCAACAAGGTAAATTCTAATTATTGTTTGTTTGACAAATTACGCCGGACTTCGGATAATTTAATAAAGAGCTTTAGATTCCGATTTTTGGAGAGGACGACAGATGCATTTGGTCGTAAAGCAAAGTGGTCGTGTCATTAACGAGTTCCGATTCGCCAGAGGTCCTGTATATATAGGCAGACATGCTCACAGTCAGGTTCTATTACCAGACCTGACAGTATCGAGACAACATGCTGCAATCTTCAGCACGCAGGAGGGCAAATGGATGGTCGAGGATATGGATTCTGCCAATAAAACTTTTCTGAACGGCAAGGAAATCCGTAAGGCCGAAATCAAGACCGGAGACTGTCTCCGCATCGCGGATTTTATTATCGAAATTGATCTCGAAACAGAAACCGAAACCGGTCAAAGTATTCATCTCGAAGACACACTCATGCCGGTGACCGGCAAAACGGGTACTTCACGAACAGAATCTGCTCGTGAAATCATCGTTAGAAAACCGAACGCACCCCATTCACCGGATATCAAATTGCCGGCCAAACGGATAAATGATTTTATACAAGCCACTGAGGCCATTTGCAGCGCGAAAGGTCCTGATGAAATGCTCAAAGCCCTGTTGGATATCATATCCGGACAGTTCAATGCTCATCATACATGGTGCGCTTTGAGAAATCTGCCTGAAGGTGCAATGACCTCTCATGCAGGCAAAAGCAAAGATGGTCACGCGGTTGAGCTAAAAGAAATCCAGGTAAATGAAAGAATCACGGAGGCGGTCGATAAAGGCGAGTTCGTGCTCCTGCCGCGAGTAACAACTCCGGCGAAACAGAAAAAAATACGCTCTGCAATGATAGCACCGGTGATTAATCCATCCGGCTGCTTCGGGGTGATATACGTCGATAATGCGATGGACCGGGAGAGTTACGGTCTTAGCGACCTTGACTACCTGATGCTTATAGCAATCCACACGGCAGCTATCCTCGAAAATTTCTAATCCCGAATTTCACAAAAACAAGCATTCTCGGTTTGATGCTTGTCCCAACACGATTCAAACAATTGATTAAAATCCCTCTGCAAAACTATCATAATTGTTCACCGGTTAATGAAATATTCTTCAGACTAAAATTAATCTCATGTCGAGTAATCCCATCAATTACCTCCAACACTATTCGTCCTTTAGGCGGGAACTTCCCGTTTGTTGTATAAGCAATCCCCAACCTCCTATCTCCTGAAATTGACCCACCGCTTGAAGATACAACAATTTCTGTGCCGTCCTCCCGATAAAACCTTTCGGATACAAGATGGCCACGTAACAAATCAACATTGAGGTCGATTTCGCTCTTTCCATGATTCCATTTATTAGTTCTTACAGACTGAATGGAAAAACCTTCAACCTGACTTTTAGCACCATCCACAAATTCCATTATTCCAAGATCAATAGTTTTTGTCCCGGTTGATTTTATATACCCCAATGTCCCGGAAAGTTCCGCTATCCCTTTTGCTTCTTTGTCCGGCACGGATAAGTTAACCGAAAATACAGCGGTATTACCGTCCTTAGACAACTCCGGGAAAGATGTCTCCCTATCATGTTCAGGTTCAGCGAGGATATTTTGCCCTGTGTCGGTAATCGCCTTGTTTACACGCCCTTTGGTAAGTATCAAATTTGGCTCCGGCAGGTCAAGAATCAATGAGAGAGTGTATCCCTTTTTAAATTGGTTTAAGGGTCTTATCTCACGCTCATAATTACTGTATCTGACTAAACGCACTCCACCGACTCTAACTTTTCCATGTTCAACCGAAATACTTGAGATTACAGGCATCAGAACTGATTCTTCCCGTGATAAAACTAATCCTAATTCCTTAAGCATTTGATCATAATTACTTTTAGCATTAGCAACTTCAGTGTCATAATCAAATAGATCCTCGGAATCGCTGCTGAGAACAACTTGAATTGGCCCTTCCCCACTAAAAAAAATAGCATTGTACAACGATTCATCGAGTAAACCATAAAAGGGAGTTCTTCCTTCGCGAATAAGACTCTTTAACAGCTCATCATCAACCATTATTTGATCTATAGCCTCGATGATTTGACTTCCCTGCCATTTGATCCGAACCGTTGTGTCATCGACCTTCTCGAAACTGCTTATCTTTTCGATCTTTGCCGGTAAGTGCAAAAGCGAATCTAACTTAAGATTACCAATCGTCGCCTGCATTAAAGGTTTAGCTTGATTGTATCGGAGCTTTGTCAGCTTGAGATTTTGTGCTAATTCGACTTCGGAAAGTGTCGCTGCATTCGTTTCCTCATCTCCGCTCTCTCTCTGCGGCAAATTTGGTAACTCAATGACAATACGACCTTTTGAATCTTTAGAGAATTGCAATCTTCTTACCTCGCTAAACTCAGGCCTCCAAATTTCCAGCTTGTTAATATCGGGAAAATAAGCCGTCCCAATGAAATGCACCGAGCCTTCGTCGGTAAATTCAAACGAGATATCTTTCCATGTCTCTATGCCTTTTGATTGTCTTAATATATCTTCAATACTTGGTTTTATAAGGTCTTGAAGAGTAGCATTGGATTTTCTACTATTAATATGGCGGGGAGTAAAAATTAGGCTGAAAGACACTTTACCGCTTAGGTCGGGATTTATC
Source organism: uncultured Pirellulales bacterium (assembly GCA_964569935.1). Taxonomy (GTDB): domain Bacteria; phylum Planctomycetota; class Phycisphaerae; order Sedimentisphaerales; family Anaerobacaceae; genus JAFGPS01. Next base: position 3,691 of record CAZMWN010000010.1, on the reverse strand, counting down.
GAATACTCGCTCTCCTCCTCAAAACATCCTCCCAAAAAAAAGATTATGACGATAAATAAAATGAATGCAAAACTCTTTATTGGCTTGTTCATTTTTCCCTCCATAAAACTATATATTAAAAAAGTGACTCGATATAATCAATCAGATTAGGTATTCGATCGAGAGTAAGAAACAGTAAAGATAAAACGGCGATAATCCACATTGCAGGTTTGACTTCCCGTGCTTTGCCGGATGTAACTTTTATTATTGAAAACGAGATAAATCCGAACGCCAGTCCCGTACTTATACTGTAGCTCAGGGCAATCATAACCACGATAATAAAAGCGGGAAAGGCCTCTTCCAGATTCACAAAATCTATCTTTTTGACCTCCCTGGCCATAAAAAGCCCCACCATAATAAGCGCCGGCGCCGCCACATATTTCGGCACTATGCTTACCACCGGCACGAAAACCAGCGCAAGCAGAAACAGAATGCCCGTGACAATCGAGGTCAATCCCGTCCGTCCGCCCTGCTCAATTCCTGTTGCCGATTCGGCAAAAGCCGTAGTAGGTGACGTTCCCAAAACCGCACCTGTTATCGTGGCGAGAGCATCGATACTCAACAACCTGTCCAGCCCTTTTATCCTCCCCTGCTCGTCGGCCATTTGAGCCTTATGGCAACAGGCTACAAGTGTCCCTATACTATCGAACATATCGATGAACATGAAAGTAAAGATGCTGCCGAAAAAGCCCCACTTCAAAGCACCTGTTATATTTAACTTGAAAGCTATGGGGCTTATATCGAGGCTCGAAGATATATATTGTTCGGGCAATCCTATCCGCCTGAAAACGATAGCTGCGATAGTGGCTGCAACAATACCCCACAAAAGCGCACCGGTAATCTTTTTGATTTCCAGATAAACCATTACAAACAGTCCCAATAGGCCTATCAGAACGGTCAGTGTCACCGGCCCAGCTGTAACCAGTGTGTTCTTGTCACTGACTATGATACCCAAATCCTGCAGGCCGATGAAGGTAATAAATAGTCCTATGCCGACTCCTATGGCAGAGATAAGAGATTTGGGAATCGCTTCGATAATCATTCTTCTAAGACCCAGCACCGTTAAAATCAAAAAGAACGTTCCGGCAATAAAGACGACACCGAGAGCGGTCGGCCAATCCATTTGTTCCGACACGACCAAATAGGCAAAAATCGAATTCAGCCCCAGACCCGGTGCCATTGCTATCGGTGCGTTTGTCAGAATTCCCACCGTAAGGGTGGCGGCACCGCTCATTATGCAGGTAACCACTATCAGAGCTTCTTTGTCCATACCGGTTGAACTCAGGATTGAAGGATTGACGGCGATAATATATGCCATTGTCAGAAATGTCGTCAGGCCCGCCACCAACTCGATCTTAACAGTCGTATTTCTCTCTTTGAGTTGAAAATATTCGCTGATCATGCACGATCCCTCAGTTTAATGAGCAATTATCCTTTCACACAGAAATTCCACCTCATCCTGGAGTTGTAGAATAACACCGTGCCTAATCCTTTTGCAACCAAAAATGGGCAAAAATTGCGTAGTCCGTAAAATCGATTTTGCCGTCGTCACTCATGTCACAAACAATATCATAATTCGATCCTGCCACTATATCTGAGCTCAACCAGCTTGCGGCCAATCGCTTAAAATCCAGTGCATCAACGGTACGGCTTTTATCAAAATCTACAGCAAGTGGCATCCAGGGCTCAGAACTGATAAGTTCAATACCCGCTCCTTTGATCGGATCAAGGTTTCGAGAATATTGTTTATCCACAGGATTGTTCCAATGTTCATGAACTCCCAAGCTATCGAGGGGTATTCCGTCCCCTTCCGGATCATAAAAAGTACCAGAGGCAGGATTGTCGGCCTGAGCCGCTTCATGTAAATAATCATCAATGGCACCGCGTGCCCTTCGTGACCCTCCCATATTATCGGCAAATTCCGCTCGTAAAAAATCCAGTGCAACCGAGTCAATAGCAACCATATCCTGTGACATCAAAATGCTTGAAGGATAATCATTATTGAATGGAATATTTTGCCATTTGGTCGGCCGGGAGCTGGAACCATGCCAGGGAAAGCCCCACAAGCCGTCCAGGATGAAGAGCATTGTTTTACCACCCAGATGCTCGTGCCCCATCAAATCCACTAAAACCCGGTAATGTCCTGCTTCGGGTGTGTATTCGTTCAAGAGCATATGGTGCGCATCATTATTTCTTCCACCGCCGGGCTGACAACAGAAGCTGCCGTACCAATTCTTGGCACAAAGTGTCACCCCCGCTGTGGAATGTCCCTTCATTACGCCCAGGTTAATTACATAATCCGCTTCCACAAAAGGCATAGGCAACCTGTCGGGCGGTATCTCGCGGGGTGGATTGGATTTGTCGTTGATGTTACTGTAATAAATCAGCGGCTCCTCCGACGGTACGACCGGCGGACGATGAGGATCCGTATAACGATCGTCACCTCTATCCGTGTAAAAATTAGTTACCAGATAGTGAACATTCGGGAAAAGACTATAACAGCGGTCGAAGGTTTTATTAGTAATATATCGGGAAGAATCACATATCGTTATACATTCCTGCGGAACATTCGCCTCATAGACCAGTTGTTTCAACAGACCGACGACTAACTGAGGTGACAGATCGGCATAGTTCACCTCATAGTCCAGTTTTCTCTGCTCGACATGGCTGGGTTTAATGACAATCTTTTGCCCGCTATGATAACCAACATTGCTTCTCCCATGTGTCCGATTAAAGTGGCCAAACAGGTTGTCCCATGCAGCCGAATCTGTTTCGCTTCCGGTCAGCCAGCGGAGGCAATTGGACATCATGATATCCACAACCACCTGGTCGGTGTGGTCATCATCCCAATAAAAATTATCCATCCGATTGTTCCATTCCGATTTCCAATCAGTGGCATCAGGATTATGATCCCAAACAACCCGACCGGGATAAATGCCCTTCGGAATTCCTATAGGACTGTTGCAGGGATCGACCGGGACAAAGGTCTCGGCCAAAACCAGCCGCGAACCGATAGTAAACCAGGCCGCCGCCAGGCCGATAGTAATGCAACAACCTGCCAGGACATAGCGGGCCTGCTTCGCATGTTTCCCGGCCTTTCTAAACGCCGCAATAACAACACTGCTGCCAAAAATATAGGCAAGAAAACTGGATGCCAAGGGGAACGCCGCACGCTGGCATGGGTAAGTTGCCCGGCTGGGTTTGGGAATAATTCTTATTAAAAACCAGATCAAAGCCAAAAAACCGGTCAACAGCCAAAACCATTTCATGCAGACAAGCTTACCGACCAGACGAATGTATCTTTTTTTTGGGGAACGATGGGGACATGAGTCCTGCGTATCATGATATGACATATAAACCCCTCTTCTTCCTGCCAATCCAGGCAAACCGGGACTGCTACTAAAGATCGAACCTGCAGTCTTTATTCACACATCCGAAGATGTCTCGATACTACCATATCAATACCTATAACGCAAGAATTATAATACCCTTATAAATATATATGAATAGAAGGATATCTTTAAAAGTCGTTTCATTTTTCGCCGGAATTCCCACTGGCGGGAGTAATTAAAAGAATGGTACAAGGGTAAGTATTCTTGATAAGTTCTTGACAATATAGCAATGCGAGCGAGAGGAGTCGAACCTCCACGTC